>JAETTR010000084.1 GCA_021768985.1 Bacillota bacterium | reverse complement strand
GAAAATCGCGAACAAAAGCATGAAGGCAATCCCGCAGGTAATGAAGATGGTTTTTACGATCAATTTTCTCATAACCGAACGCCGCGCGACGCCTCCTTTTCGAAATATTTTATCTATTCTATCACAAACAAAAAAAAATTGCAAGTGAATCGGTAAAATAAAGTCATGAAATTATTCCCTTTTTCATAAGCATAGTACCATGAAAAAAGCTTATGCAACAATCATTTTAACGGCGGCGCTCCTGCCGCTCCTCACCGCGTGCGGCGGATACGATTACTCCGCGCACGTTTCCGAAGCGCGCACCGACGTGTTCTGCGCGGAAACGGAAGAATTTACCGTAAGCCTCTCCTGCACCGCGCGCGAATACCCCTACGCCTCCGACGGCATCGCCTGCCCGACGACCAAAGTGGCGGAAATTTCGCTCATCCCCAAGGAACGCGCCGAGGGCGGTTACGAAGTTTACGTGCGCGGCGACAAGGAATGGGGCGGCGAAACCTCCTTCCGAAACACCCACGGCGATTACTTCTATTCGCAGGGCGTGGAAGCGTTCCCCGAAAAAAGCGTGAGCATGCGCATCGTATGGGAGGGCGGCGAACGGGAAATCACGGCGACCTCCGTAAAAAACGAAAACACGCTTACGATAAACGACGCGCTCGACTGCGCCGTAAAAGCGGAAAAGGAAACCGTTTCCCGCATGACGAAAAACGGCAGGTTCAACGGAGAATTCTACGTGCGGCTCCTGCGGCGGAACACCAATTACTATTACGTGGGCATCGTGGATACCGAAGGCAAGACGATCTCCCTGCTTCTGAACAGCGAAACGGGCGAGGTTCTCGCCAGAAGAGAGAATTAAAGGAACCGAACGCGCCCGCCGCAATCCGCGGCGGGCGCGTTCGGCTTGACAAGTCCGCAAAGAAGGGGTATAATGAAACTCGCTTTCTTCCGGAGGAACCCGTATGCGGAACAAATCTTACAAAAGGAGAATCGCAGTGCTTGCCGTATTGCTCGGCTTTTTATTGCTGTTGCTCGCCTTCGTTTCCGCGCTGTACGTGGCAAGCTTTACGTGCGAGCGTTCCGCCCGCGTGCTCCCCTCCTACGAACGCAAAGACGTAAGCGGGCTGTTTGCGAAAGAAGTCTGGACGGAAAACGATATCGATGTTCTCTATCATCAGACGGGGCTGGGCGAACCCGCGCTCCGCGCCTTGAAGGAACAGACGAACGGCGCGAGCAGACTGCTCGAATACCAGAACGCGTTCTTTTACAAGGGCGAACTGACCCACGACATGGCGGCGATCACCACTCCGCACGACAGACACGCGAACGGCTACGCCGCGCCCCTCGCGCCGATCGAAAACGGCGATCTCGTCCTCTCCTCCGCGTGCCACACCTTCGGTTGGCGGAACGGACACGCCTCGATCGTCGCAAACGCCAAGTATCGCTCTACCCTCGAATCTTTCGATCCTTCTTCGGCAAGCGGAATCGGCAATCTGGGCTGGTTCCTCGAATCCTCGAACTTTCTCGTTCTGCGGCTGAAAAAAGAGGTGCGGGAAGAGCTCGGAATCGATCCCGCGGAAGTCGCGAAAGCGGCGGTGGAAAATCTTTGCGGAATCGCCTACGATCTGACCGTAGGCGTGCTGTCCCCGAAGGACCAGTGCAAGGACGGCAGAACGCCGACCAAAACGCAATGCGCGCATATTGTGTGGCAGGCGTACAAAAATTTCGGACTTGACATCGATTCGAACGGAGGCGCGGTCGTCGTTCCGCGCGATATCGCCCGATGCGACTATTTCGAGGTCGTACAGGTAAACGGGTTTGATCCCGACCGGCTTTGGTAAAATAAAAAAAGCGCCGTTGCAAATCGCAACGGCGCACGTTTTTTACTCCATAAATTCCGTCAAAATTCCGTTCTGCACGTACAGATACTCGTCGCGGATACGGGTGGTATCCCCCGTCTCCTCAAAGTACTTCGCCGTCTTTGCGTAAGCCCTTTGAAAGTCCTTTTTCCAATCGGAACCGAATTCCTTTCGGTATTCCCGCGCGGAAATCCCCTTCGCCGTACGGAGCGCAAGCATGACGAATTCGAACTTCGCGTCGTCGCCCGCAACCTCCGCGCTGTCCACGACGGGCAGAAATCCCGACAGAATGCACTTGATGTATTCGTCCAGATCGAGCGTGTTCGTCAGCCGCCGCCCGCCGATGAACGAGCTGGCGGAAATCCCGAGTCCGATGTATTCCCCCCGTCTCCAATAGTTGAGGTTGTGCCTGCTCTCGAAGCCCTTCTGCGCGAAGTTGCTCACTTCGTAGCGCGCGTACCCCTTTTGCGCGAGAAGGTCTTTCCCGAATTCGTACAGCGCGGCGACCTCGTCGGAATCGGGCAGCTCGCCGTTAAGATAGTCGGTGTAGATCGGAGTGCCGTCCTCGGGCGTGAGCGCGTACATGGAAACGTGCTTCGCCCCGCTTCCCGCGACAAGTTCGATCGTCTTTTTCACGTCCTCTTCCGTCTGCCCCTTTAACCCGAGCATGATATCCGCGGAAAAGTTTTCGCCTTTTAACAAACTTGCGCAATACAGATAGTCGCGTACGTTGTGGATTCTGCCCAGATTTTCGAGCTGGGAATCGATCGCCGTCTGCAACCCCACCGAAAAGCGGTTGATCCCCGCCCGCTTGTATACGGCGATTTTATTTTCGTTCACCGTACCGGGATTCATCTCGATCGTGATCTCGGGGCGGTTCGATAAATGAAAGCACTGCGTGATTTTTTTCATGGCGCCGTAGATATAATTGGGGTCGATCACCGAAGGGGTTCCCCCGCCGAAATAGACGGTATCGAAGGTTCTGTCCTTCAATTCCTCGCCGCGCTTTTCGATCTCCTTATAAAGGCACGCCATATACGCCTCGGCAAAGTTCAGCCGGTTGGGAAAGGACGTAAAATCGCAATAGGTGCATTTATGTTTGCAAAACGGGATATGAATATAAATTCCGCTCACTGCTCGTTTCTCCAGATATACTTTTCGATCTCCACGTAACCGTTTACGACTTCCACGCCCTCCGCGCGGAGAAGCTCGGCTTGCTTTTCGATTCCGCCGAACGCGAACGCGGGCGCGAGTCTGCCCTCGCGGTTCACCACGCGGTGGCAGGGCACGACGACAGGAAAGGGATTGCGATGAAGCGCGTTGCCCACCTGCCTTGCGGCGCGCGGACGCCCGATCGCATGCGCGATCATGCCGTAAGTGACCACCGTTCCTTTGGGGATCGTCTTTAAATATTCGTAAACCTGTTCGTCAAACTTTTGCATCGTTGATTCCTTGGGGTTATCCTTTCAAAGGAAAGAAAGTCGTGAACATCTGTTATTTGTCTTTATTCGTCTTTAAAATTTCCATGAACACTTCGCTTGGCACCTCGACCGAGCCGACCTGACGCATCCGCTTCTTGCCCTCTTTCTGCTTTTCGAGCAGCTTCTTTTTGCGGGTGATATCGCCGCCGTAGCATTTGGCGAGCACGTCCTTGCGCACCGCCTTGACCGTTTCGCGCGCGATGATCTTTCCGCCGATCGCCGCCTGAACGGGAATCTCGAAGAGCTGACGGGGAATCGCGTCCTTTAAATTTTCGCACAGTGTTCTGCCGCGGGAATAGGCGCGGTCCTCGTGCACGATCGTCGAGAGCGCGTCGCATACGTCGCCGTTGAGCAGAATGTCCAGCTTTACGAGCTTGCTCTTTTCGTAGCCCGCAATCTCGTAATCGAAGCTCGCGTACCCCTTCGTGCGGCTCTTCAGCTCGTCAAAAAAATCGTATACGATCTCGTGGAGGGGCAGACGGTATTCGAGTTTCACGCGGCGCTCGTCGAGTTAGGTCATGTCCTTGAAGGTGCCGCGCTTGTCCTGACACAGATCCATGATCGCGCCGAGGTAATCGGGCGGCGAATAGATTTCCGCTTTTACGATCGGTTCCTCCATGCTCTCGATATCGGAGGCGGGCGGAAGATGGGAGGGATTGTCCACGTACAAATCGGTCCCGTCCGTTTTGTGTACGAGATAGGAAACGGAGGGCGCGGTGGTGATGATATCGAGATTGAACTCCCGCTCGATCCGCTCCTGTACGATCTCCATGTGCAGAAGCCCCAGAAAGCCGCAACGGAATCCGAAGCCGAGCGCGACCGAGCTGTCCGGCTCGAAGATGAGCGCGGCGTCGTTGAGCTTGAGCTTTAAAATGGCTTCCTTTAAATCGAGAAACTTGCTTCCGTCGAGCGGATAGATTCCGCAGAACACCACGGGCTGCACCTTTTTATAGCCGGGCAGCGGCGCGGGCGCGGGATTGAGCGCAAGCGTCACGGTATCGCCCACGGCGACGTCCTCGATCGACTTGATGCTCGCCGCGATATAGCCGACCTCCCCCGCCGCCAACCGCTCTTTGGGTTGCAGGTGCGGGGCGAACGCGCCCACTTCGGTTACGTCGTACGTGCGGTCGGAGAGGAAAGTCCTAATTTTATCCCCGACCTTCACCGAACCGTCCTTCACGCGGACGAACAGAATCACGCCCTTGTAATTGTCGTAATAGCTGTCGAAGATGAGCGCGGTCAGCGGGGCTTCGGTATCCCCGTCGGGCGGCGGAACGAGTTTGACGACCGCTTCCAGAATGTCGCGGATATTCGTGCCTTCCTTCGCCGAAACGCAGGGCGCTTCCGAAGCGTCCAGCCCGATCACCTCTTCGATCTCCTGCTTCGTTTCGTCGATCCGCGCGGAAGCGAGATCGATTTTGTTGATCACGGGCACGAGCTCGAGATTGTTTTCGAGCGCGAGATAGACGTTTGCGAGCGTCTGCGCCTCCACCCCCTGCGTGGCGTCCACCACGAGAATCGCCCCCTCGCACGCGGCGAGCGAACGACTGACCTCGTAGGTAAAGTCTACGTGACCGGGCGTATCGATTAAATTAAACTCGTATTCGTTGCCGTCGAGCGCGCTGTAAAACATGCGCACGGGCGTAAGCTTGATGGTGATTCCCCGCTCCCGCTCGATGTCCATGCTGTCGAGAAGCTGGGCTTCCATATCCCGCTTGCTCACCTGACCGGTGAGCTCCATGATGCGGTCGGCGATCGTACTCTTGCCGTGATCGATATGCGCGATGATACAGAAATTGCGAATATATTTGCTCGGTTTTGCCATAACTTCCTTTCCTTTCGAAAAATATTATAACGATTTTTCGAAATAATTGCAACCGCTATTGCATTTTTTCGCCGCATTTGCTAAAATATTCTTATGGATCAGTCGTTTTTAAAAAATCTGCCCGTGGCGCACCGCGGACTGCATACGGAAGAAGTTCCCGAAAATTCCCTCGCCGCATTCGAAAGAGCGATCGACGCAGGTTACGCGATTGAAACGGACGTACGGCTTTCGAAGGACGGAAAACTCGTCGTCTTTCACGACGACACGCTCGCCCGCATGACGGGCGTCGACAGGCGGGTGGAAGAGCTCACCGCCGTGGAGCTGAAACAGCTCCCGCTCGCGGGCACCTCCAAACGCATTCCGCTGTTCGGGGAATTTCTGGAACTGCTCGCGGGGAGGGTTCCCCTCCTGCTCGAAATCAAGAACATGAAGGTGAATAAGAAGTTCTTTATCCAAAAAATAGCCTTCGAACTCGAATGGTATCCGGGCGAATTCGCCGTTCAGAGCTTTAATCCCTTTTACGTAAAGGCGTTTAAAAAACTCCGCCCCGACGTTCCGTGCGGCGTGCTCGCCACGGCAGAATCGACAAAGGCGGATTTCGGCAATTCTCCGTTCTGGAAGATAAAAGCGCGCGCGGTCAAAAATATGAGCTTCAATCGAACCGTAAAACCCGATTTTATCAGCTACCGTTTTTCCGACTACCCGCAGAAGGCGACGGAAAAATTC
>JAETTR010000083.1 GCA_021768985.1 Bacillota bacterium | reverse complement strand
CGCGCGTGGTGAAGCAGTTCCCCGTCGTGTCCTCCGAGCGTTGCTTGTTTACGGATTCGGGGTTCGAAATTTCCCCCGCGAAGAGCCTGCGGTACGACGAAGAGGCGTTCTATCCCTATCAGCAGGAGAATTTCAAAGAGCTGCTTGCGGAATCGCCGCATACCGTTCGCTTTCACTTCCCCGCCGTGACCGCAAAGGTTACGTTCGACGACGAGTTCACGGAGATCGCCGAGGGCAGGGAAAAGATGATCCGGATCACGCTGTGCAACCGTCTGTATCTGCCGCAGTATTATAGAGTGCGCCTTCTCGGGTTGCCCGCGGAATGGCAGGTGACGGGCGGAACGGCGCGAAGCGTGGGGCTCGAGCACTGGCACGGCAGTAAAAAGGAGCACGCGCGCGCCTGCGATTTTTCGTTTACGCCGCTTGCGCTCGGGCAAGAAAAATACGAACTGACTTTCGAGCTTTCGGCAAACGGCAGAGGGGAGAGGGAATATCTTCCGATCACGCTGATCAACGGCTCGCACTAATATGGAATCGGAGAATTGAGGAATTATGACGAAAAAAATTACGGTAAAAGATTTGACGGCGGAGGAAAAGCTGCGCCTGATTTGTGCGGACGGGTTCTGGTACACGGTGGACTTCGGGGGTAAAATCCCGCGCGCCTGCGTTTCGGACGGACCCGTCGGATTGCGCGCCGAGCGCGAGGAGAACGGGAAGAAAACAACCCTTCCCGCGGTGTCCTATCCCTCCGTTCAGTCGCTTGCGAACACGTGGAGTCGGGAATGCGCCCGCCGGACGGGCGAGGCGTTGGCGGACGACTGCAAAGAGCGCGGCGTGGATATTCTGCTCGCGCCGGGGGTGAATATCAAGCGGAATCCCCTGAACGGGCGGAACTTCGAATATTTTTCGGAGGACCCTTATCTTGCGGGCACGCTCGCGTACGAATACATAGACGGCTTGCAAAGCCGGAACGTCGGCGCGTGCCTGAAACATTTTTGCTGCAACAATCTCGAATACAACCGTTTTCATCTGTCGAGCGAGGTGGACGAGCGTACGTTGCGGGAAATCTATTATAAGCCGTTTGAAATCGCTTGCGCGGCAAAGCCCGTCGCCGTGATGAGCAGTTATAACCGCATCAACGGCACGTACGGTTCGGAGTACCAAAAGGGGTACGACGTCCTGCGCGACGAGTTCGGGTTCGACGGCGCGATCTACTCCGATTGGGATGCGGTGCGCGACCGTACCGCGGCGTGCAAAGCGGGACTTGATATCGAATTTCCCTTCAACGGAAAAAATTACGAAAAGCTGGTCGCCGATTATAAGGCGGGAAAGCTCTCCGATGAGGAGCTGGACGCCTGCGCCGCAAGAGTTTTGGAATTGGGTTACCGTTGCGAGGAAATGCGGCGCGACCGGACGGTTCGCCTTACGACGGAGGAGCGGATCGAAGTTGCGAAAAAGACGGCGGAAGAGAGCATCGTGCTGTTGAAAAACGATGGGATTCTGCCCTTGAAGCGGGGAACGAAGGCGTGCGTCTGCGGTTGTTACGGCAAGCCCGATGCGGGCATGGTCGCGGGCGGCGGCAGTTCCATGGTGGAATGGCTCGGAAAGGGATTTTCGATTCCCGATCTGCTTTCGGAGCGGTTGGGCACGGAAACGAGCTACGAGGTCGCCTTTTATTGGGGCACCGTCGTCGGGCACGGCGCGTACGGGTGCAATCCGGAAATCAGCGGGGATCAGGCGGCGCGCGCCGACGTGTGCGTCGTGTGCGCGGGAACGGGCGCGCAGTTCGAGTACGAAAGCGCCGACCGCCTCACCATGAAGCTGCCCGCCGTGCAGGAGCGCGCGATCTGCGAGCTCGCGGCGATCAATCCGAACGTTGTGGTCGTGCTGTTCGCAGGGTCCGCCATCGATATGAGCGGCTGGATCGATCGGGTAAAGGGGGTCGTGTTTGCGGGCTTCTGCGGAGAATACGGCGGCGAGGCGGTTGCCGACGTGCTTTGCGGCGCGGTCAATCCGAGCGGGAAGCTATCGGAAACGTTCGCGAACTCGTTTGAAGATTATCCTTCGGCGCATACGTACGGGAACATGAACGTCGTTTGCTACGAGGAAGGGTTGAACGTGGGGTACCGCTATTTCGACCGCAATCCCGCGGGCGTGCGTTTCCCGTTCGGGTTCGGGTTGAGCTATTCCGAATTCGCCTATTCCGCGCTCGAAATTCAGCCGAAGGACGGCGGAGCGGAAATTTCTTACACCGTGGAAAACCTGTCTTTGCGGGACGGCAAAGAGGTTTCGCAGGTCTACGTGCGGGAGTGCAATCCGCTCGTGTACCGACCCGTCAAGGAGCTGAAAGGGTTTTCGAAGGACGCGGTGAAGTCGGGCAAAAAGGTCCGTGTGCGCGTTCGGCTGGATTTCAACGCGTTCGCGCATTGGTCTGTTTCCGAGGATCGTTGGAAGGCGGCCGACGGCGTTTATGAGATTCTCGTAGGCGCGTCGGCGGCGGATATCCGACTCGCCGCGAAGCTCGAAATTTCGGACGGAAAACTAACCGTTTTGTAAAATTCGGCAATCATGGAAAACTTTACCGTCCGAACGGAAGGATTTCCTTGACAAACGCGGGCGTTCCGTTTATAATCCTTACGGACTTGAAAGGAGCAGACTATGATTATCGAACAAAACAAAGCGTTCCTGCTGAACGGGAACAATTTTACTTACGCGATTCGCGTCAACGCGCTCGGCGATTTGCAGACGGTCTATTACGGCGAAAAGCTCTCGGCAACCGATCTGGATTTCATGCAGAAATCCGTCGCCGATCCCTGCATTCCCGCATTGAACGAACTCAACCGCGAAACGTATACCGACGGATTATCCAACGAGTTCGGCTCGTTCGGGCGCGGGGATTACCGCGAACCGACCGCTCTGGTCGTCCGCAAGGACGGCGCGCAAATGAGTTCGTTCCGCTATCTGTCGCATAAAATTTTCAAAGGCGTTCCCGAAGTAAAGGGATTGCCGCACGCGCGGAGCGGGGGCGATACGCTCTCCGTTACGCTAAAGGACGAATTTTCGGACGTCGAAGTTACGCTGAACTATACCGTATGGGATGAGCTCGGCGTGATCGTGCGCAACGCGGAATACAAAAATACGGGCAAAGACCCCGTTTCTCTGAAAAAAGCGTTCTCCTTCGCCGTAACGTTGCCCGAGCGGGATTACGGCGTGTTGCGCCTGTACGGGAATTGGGCGAAGGAGCGTTCTCCGCAGGTAACGCCGCTCGGCTACGGCACGGTGCGCGTGCAGTCGCTTCGCGGCTCGTCATCGCACTGCATGAATCCTTTCATGGGCTTGCTTTCGGAAAACTGCACGGAGGACGCGGGCGAGTGCTACGGCGTACAGCTCGTTTACAGCGGTTCGTTCGCGCTCACCGCCGAAAAGAATCCCGCGAACGGTACCGTGCGGTTGCAGGGCGGCGTGAACGACACCGGCTTCGAATGGTATCTCGAAGGCGGCGAAACGTTCGTCGCTCCGCAGGCGGCGCTCTGCTATTCGTCCGAGGGTTTGGGCGGCATGTCGCGCGCGTACGCCGATTTCCTGCGCGAGCGGGTCATCAATCCCGACCGCGTGTTCGCCCGCCGTCCGATCGTCATCAACAATTGGGAAGCGACCTACTTCGATTTCGGCTACGAAAAGCTCTGCGAGATCATCGACGCCGCGTCCGAACTCGGCGTGGACACCTTCGTGCTCGACGACGGTTGGTTCGGCAAGCGCGATTCCGACACGAGCGGGCTCGGCGATTGGGTGGTCAACGAAAAGAAACTGAAGGGCGGGCTGAACGCCGTCATTGCCCGTTGCAAGGAAAAGGGGCTGAAATTCGGCTTGTGGTTCGAGCCCGAAATGGTGAGTGAGGACAGCGATCTGTACCGCGCGCACCCCGATTGGGCGATGCACAAGGCGGGCACCGTGCCCGTGCGTATGCGCAATCAGC
The DNA here is from genome assembly GCA_021768985.1 of Bacillota bacterium. GTDB lineage: Bacteria > Bacillota > Clostridia > Christensenellales > Borkfalkiaceae > Gallimonas. The sequence continues at coordinate 1,915 of JAETTR010000083.1, read as the reverse complement.
TGATTCTCGACTTCTCGCGCAAAGAGGTGGTCGATTCCGTATTCGGCGCGGTGAGCAAGGTGCTTTCTTCGCACGAGATTTCGTACGTGAAGTGGGATATGAACCGCACCATGACGGAGTTCTTTTCCGCTGCGTTGCCCGCCGTCCGCATGGGCGAAATCGCGCACCGCTATATTCTGGGCGTGTACGATCTTGCCGAACGGCTGACCGCGGCGTTCCCGAAGGTGTTCTTCGAAGGCTGTGCGGGCGGCGGCGCGCGGTTCGACGCGGGCATGCTCTATTACTTCGCGCAGTTCTGGACGAGCGACGACACCGACGCGTACGAGCGCACGAAAATTCAGTGGGGCACTTCCGTCTGCTATCCCGTTTCGGCAATGAGCTGTCACGTGTCCGCGTGCCCCAACCACCAGACGCGGCGCACGACTCCCTTCGCGACCCGCGGGGCGATCGCTTCACTCGGCGCGACGGGCTACGAGCTCGATCCTTCCAAACTCACCGAGGAAGAAAAGGAAGAGACGAAGGCGCAGATCGAAGCTTACAAACGGATTTCCGAGCTCGTCCTGAGGGGCGATCTGTACCGTCTGAGCAGTCCGTTCACCGAAAATTATTTCTGCGAAATGCTCGTTTCCAAGGACAAAACGACCGCCTATCTGGTCGGGGAACGCTTTCACGGCGATCCGAACGACTATATGCGGATCTTGCGCCTGAACGGGCTCGACGACCGCAAGACTTATCGGATCGAGGAGCTCGGTTTTACCGCAAGCGGAAAAGCGTTGCGCACGGTGGGCGTTCCGTTCCCGCGTTTAAGCGATTTCGGCGGTTGGACCTGGCATCTCACCGAAGTAAAATAACTTCATGAAAAACGCAAAGACCGGACTCCTTTTTACAAAGGGAGTCCGGTCTTTTCCGCTGCGGAAATTTCAGAGCGGATCGTTTCGGTCCGTTTCGAATTCCGACATGAATTTCCGGTACCGCACGGGCAGATATCCGCGCTGTTGTTTCAGCCGTTCGCGGGAGGGGATATTCACGCTTGAAAAGTACGTTTTCCAGAGTTTTTGCCAGCCCGTTTCGTCGGCGGACAGCACGACTTCGGCGCGCTCCAACGGCGCGAGAAAGGTGTTCACGCAGTCGTATACCACGGCTTTTTTCCGTTTCACGTCGTGGATCACGAAGGGGAAGCGGGCAAGCCGTGCGCGGAAATGGGGCGCGAGCAACTCGCAGATATCGTTGTCGGGCGCGCACGGGGCGTACAGCGCGCCGCTCGCGCTCTCGGTAAACCGTAAAAATCCGTGCAGGCGGTGAATTTCCACGTTGACCCGACGGATGCATTCGTCGGCGGCGAGCACCGCGTCCTCCGCGAGCCTGTCGCGCACGGGTCGCTTTTCCGTCGCGATCAGCTTCATATAGCGGAAGGCAATCATATCGCGCTCGGGCTGTCCGCTTCGGAGTAGAACGTCGAGATCGTGCAGACACTTCTGATCGAAGGATGCGAGCCGATCGGCAATCCGCGCGGCAAGCGCGGGTTCGGCGGCGATAAACGCCGTCCTTTGTCCGAGCGTAAGCTGGCGTTGGGTGGAGGCGAGGACCGCTTCTTCGTCGCGGAACGCCTTGGCGAAGGCGGTCAGAAAGGCGTCGCGCGAGCCGTCGTAAAAATAAATCATAGCTCCCCCGTCAGCGCGGAAAGGGCGGTTTCGGGATTCGAGAACAGGCTGAGCTGGGTCGCGCCCGCGTTCGTCTCTCCCGCGGCGAGCAGTCCGCGCACGGCGCGTTCGCTTTCAGCGCCGTAAAATTTTCCGCTTGCGGTGATAAAGTGCCGCGCGCGCTTTAACACGACCCGCATCTTTTTCAGGTGTTCGAAGGTGAGCGAGGCGTGCCGCCGCGCTTCCGTGATTTTGTAGGCGCTTCTCGCGCCGAT
>JAETTR010000082.1 GCA_021768985.1 Bacillota bacterium | reverse complement strand
TCGCCTGTGTAAAAATACTTCGTGCAGTCGCCCAGATTCGCGCCCGTGCTTCCGTGCACCCCTCCGCCCGTCTTGTCTACGATCTCGATCGCGTCCGTCCACAGCGTCACTCCGTCCAACGAGAATCCCGACTTCACCACCGCTTTCACGTAATAGTGGTGCGTCGTGCCCGAAACGGAGGTCAGATCGGAAATCCCGTTCAGCTTCGTGCCCGGCGCCGAGATCGGGTTCGCGTCCGTCCCAAGATCGTAATATTCATAGTCCACGCCCGATACGTTCTGCAACGTGGGCACGTAGAAGATATTCGAGCCCGTACCCTGCGACTGCGAACTCCACGACCCGATATTGATGATCACCTGCCCTTTTACGATGCTCCAATCCAACCGCAACAACGCCGCATCCGGCGCGTTGAAGTTCGCCGTATCGTACGTGATATTGCATTCCGCAAGGTATGTTCCGATCGTTTTCTTCACGTTCCCTGTATAGCCCGTGGGGTTCACAGTGATCCCCGTCGGCAACCCCGACAAAGTCAGCGTATAATCCCAGCCCAGCCACGGAAGCCCGGGATCCGGATTCCCCGCCGAAAAGTTTCCGTTTCCGTCGTCGTACTCCCACGCGCCCGTCGTCGCGTTCCATTGCGCAGGATAATCCTTCGATACGCTGCTGTTCGCGTCCGTATACCGCCATTTCAGATTCCCGAACTGGAAGTCCGCTTTCTCGATCTCGAACGAAAACGCGATATCCGCGTCCGTGTCCGTGCCGTTGAACAGCGAGTTCGGGTCCGTGCTGTGCAACCGCACGTATCCCGTGTATTTCCCCGCCGTGCTCGCCGCGTTACTCTTGTACCCGTTCACAAACCCGTTCTGGTTGTACGTCGTGTCCACCTGCAGATTCGCCGCCGTCAACTGCGTGCTCTCCATCGTGACCGTATACGCCGCCGCGGTCGTCGTCCCCTGCTTGTACTTGAACTGCACCTTCCCGTTCGGCATTGCCACGTTCGAATCCCCGTCGTCGCTCGAATACACCAGATCGTACGACGACAGCCCCGCTCCCGCGGGCGAGATCACCAGATGATACCCCTTCCCGCCGTTCAGCGACGCAAGCGCGTTCTTAAAGCTGTAATTCCCGTCGTGCGTGCCGCCCGCGCCTCCGCCCAGCACGGGCGCAACGTAGAACGACCCCACCGAGTAATTCCCGCCGAATACGCTGATATTCTTGTCGATCACGAACGTGTACGTGCCGTCGTTGTTGTTCGTACCCGCGAGCAACGAGCTCGCGTTCGTCGTCGCGTCCGTGATTTTCAGCTGTAAGTCCACGCTGTCCGCGGGCACCGTGTTCCCGTCGCCGTTATACAGACCCGAGACCGTGATCGTGCGGGTTTCCGTGGACTGATCCGCCGTCCAGCTCCAACCGTTCGCGTTGTTGTCCGATACCCCCAGCTCCTTCGGTCTGATTTCAAACAGCGCGTCCTTAGTACCCGTACTTCCGTCCCACCATTCGTAGTTCACCGCGTCCGCGATCGTGAAGGTCGCCTTATACTTGCCCTTATTCCGGACCTCGACCTCCAACCCGCCGCTTGCCGTGGGCGTGCCCACGGGATTCACGCCGCCGATCAGCGCGCCGTCCGTTTTCGTGATCACGAACGACAACGGATCGCGCGGATACAGGGACGGCAATACTCCGTTCGGGTCCGGCACCGATGTGCTCGGATAGTCGCTCGTCATGAACTTCTGCGTCGTGCCGTTATATTCTTTACTGTTCGCCGACCCCGCCCCGAAACTCAATTGTTGCAACTTCGCCTTTTTTACTTCGAACTCTAAAGTGGTTGTCGCCGTTCCCGGAACCGTTCCCGTTCCGCCCGACGGCGCGGGCTCTTTAAATATCCAATTCTTCACCCTGCCCGTTGTCTGATCTGTCGTCGAAGCAGGATTCATCTTCAAAGAAACGGTATATTTGCCCGCTTCGGTCACTTTCACTGCCGTTGCCTTGGTCGCGGGTGCCGCCGCAGGAACAACCGCGGGTGCGGTATAATTCCCCGTCGTAGGGAGCGCAACTGAACGAGAAATTCCCGTTACTTCCATTTTCGAATCGAAATTAGAAAGCGAAGAAATATCAATCGTGTGTTCAGCGCGATCGTAAGTAATATCGGAAATTTGCGGCTTTGTTAAAGAATATGCCGTTTTCGTATCATGCACGGCATTAATTTCCGTTAAGTTGAGGTGTAACGCCGGTCGAATCGCAAACGGACTGTTGAAAAACTTAGGACGCCCATAAGAGCCGGAAGAAGATAGACTCGTTAAATTTTCCGCCCAACCGCAATCGCCGGACCGCATACAAACATGCGAAGAAGATTTTGTAATCGCATGATTGCAAGTAATCCCCCACAGACTCATACCATGGGTTGAAGCAGACTGATAAAAACCCGTTTCCGTAATCGAAGGCAACCACAAATAATCGTCCGCCCATTCGTTGTAAATGCTTTTTCCGCCGGTCTGTTTCATATAACTTGCCGTCGTCGCGCCAAACGGCGTAAAATTCGTGGCGCTCGAATTGTTTCCGGTATACCAACCGTATGACTTATCTTGGGTTGTGTTGCGCAATGATGCGTTCGGATACCCCCACGCCTCATTAGGACACAAATAAAGCGCGTTCGTGTTTACCGTACTCCATACCCAATTTTCTTTTTCCTGATACACCAACTGTCTGGGCGTTGCCAAATAATCGGTTAAACTCTTATTTCCGATTTTCGCACTTGAAAGCGTGAATTGCGCGAATTGATTCTGCTCGCGGTTGGAAACCGTGCCGTTGCGGGCGGAAACCGAAGTAGCATAATTTACCCCGTTGTCACCTCCCCCGTTTAACGTATCCACACGCATTTTGCTCGTAGAATATAAATTCGAAGGAAACGCTACAGCCGATGACATGCTTTTATAGGTATTCCATAAATATGTCGCGTCCGCGTTGCTTGAATCCTTTATCGTTTCACTCATCCAAAGAGTTGCAATCAAATCGCCGTTCCCGCCTGATCCGACGGTGTTCGTGGTGAGATAAACAACCTCCCATTTATATCCACCGAATTCTACCGACAACGGTGACATGCCATTTAAAGAAATTGTCGATGTTACAATTCCGACATCGTTTAACACCCCGCTGATTTGTGCAAAATTCATGGAATGCGCCTGTGTAGATATTCCCGTATTGGCAATCGTCGGATCAGTCGAAGATGCACCCGTTTTTGTAGCACTCTTTACACTGCTTGTAGAACCATTTACTTTATTGTATGCGTCCTGATACGTACTGCCCGCCGTGCCCGTAATTTTATCGTACATAGCCTGCAACACGTCGCCATCAAAAACGAAACCATCGGAACGGGTATCATAATTAGTAAGTGTAAGAGAGCCGATACTTGCAGTTGACTGTCCGCTTGTAGAAGCGTCGGAATCATTCTTATTAAAATTGACAAAAGAAAAAGCGCACGCGAAAATCATCGCTGCGCTTGTCAACGTTAGAGTAAGGAATTTTAAGAAGCGATTCCTGTTATGGGAGCACCCCCCCCCGCTAAATTAACTGAATTGTAAATTCCCGCCGTTTTGCGGTCCTTTCTATTTCCGAACATAAAATTCCTCCTATGTTTCGTCTTTGCTTTCCACTCATATTTTAATTCATTCGTTTTAAAAAATCAATATTTATCAAGCAAAATCAACAAAATCGCCGAAATTTTTACCTGTTTTTCACTTTTTATTCAATTCATTATATGAAATAGCCGTGTGGTACTCTTTACCACACGGCTATTTTTTCGATCGCTCCGTTACTCTTCGTCCATCATGCCGTCCTGATATTTCTTGATTTCCTCTTCCGCTTCCTTCTTTTCCTTCCGCTTCTTCGCAGTCAGGATCATGAAGATAATGAACAGGATCAGACATACCACGATTACGATGATCTGCCACAGCGGGAACTCATCAGGCAACCCGAACAGCCCGTTCAACCCCGAGCCGCCCGCTTTAATCGTGAAGTCGTTCGTCACGCTCGCGCGCAGCACTTCCGCGCCGCTCTCGTCCGTCTCCACAAAGCCCGCGTTCTCCGCTTCCGCGCTCTTGATCCGCGCCGTCACCGTATACGTCACGCCCTTCTCCAACGCTTCGGGCAACACGCGGTTGCCGTTCGCGTCCGTGTACACATACTCGATCATTCCCGCAAACGCTTCCGCTGTGAATCCCTCCGGTACGCTCAACGTTGGCGGTTCGCTCTTCTTCCCGCTCGTCCACGCCGCCGCGATCTTCGCCTTCTCCACAACCACCTTGTACGTGATCGCGCGCTTCGACTCGTTGTATTCCTCGTCCAGACTGCTCCATACCGCGTTCGCGTTGCTCTTGATCCCGATCGAGATCGTATATTCCCCCGCGTTCCGGAACGTGAACACTCCGTCCTCGTAGTTCACTCCCTCCGGCGTGAACACTTCGATCACCTGCTTCGAGATATCCGTTAACCCGTTCAGATTCAGCGTCTGGTTCGTTCCGTTATACGTAAGCTTGCTTCCCGACAGCGTCGGAATATCGATCTTCGTCGTGTTCGGGGAGATCGGGTTCTTATTGCTGAACTCGTGCACTTCGTCCACGCCGTCCGCATACCGCAACGTCACGTTCTTCCCGTAGCTCTCCTTCTTCGCGATCCGCACGTAGTACGTGATATCGAACCCCGATGTATTCGTCGTAGGCTTCTCTTCGCCCGTCTCCGCGTCGAAATAACTGAATTTCAGTTCATAGTAATCACTCGGCACGTCATTCTCGAACGTGGGGCGGTGATCCAATCCCCAACCGGTCACAACGATTTCAAACGGTTTTACTTCCATCGTCACGGCTTGCGGCGTTTTCGTGCCGTCCGCCCAGCTCACGTTGTCCGGATCGATAATCGTGAACACCACCGTGTACGTGCCCGCGTTGTCCGCCGTCAGAATCGGGTTCCCGTCCTCGTCTACCTTCGTTTCGGGATTGCCGAAGATGTTGTCCGGCTCCTGATACGTCACCGTGACCGTAAGATAATCCTTCCAGTTCGCGCGGATCCAGTCGTTCTCGAACGCCTTCTCCAACAGGTTCGGCACTTCCTGCGCGTTGAAGACAATATCCGCCTCCGGCGCCTTCGGCACGTCCAGCGACAACGCCCCGATCTCCCAGTTCAACAGCGTGTAATATCCGTTCGTCGTCTTGGTTACCGATAAGTCGTTCGAGAAGCTCCCGAACTCGTAGTTCGCCGTATCCGTCAAAGTGAATTCCGCTTTCGCGCCGTGCTTGCCCACGCCCGAGCTCTTATGCCCCGCGCCCGTGTAGCTCACCGCGAGTCCTTCCGGCAATACCGGAATATAGTTCCCCTCGGCGTCCGTCTTGTACTCCCCGTTCTCGTCCTTCTCGTATATCGGGTTTCCCGCTTCGTCCAGCATAACGATCCGCACCGTACGCTCCCGAGGCAGTTTCTGCCCTTCCGCGTTCGTCTCCTCGCCAAGCTCGTATTGGTACCCTTCTTCCGGATAATCCCACGCAAGCCTCGTGCCGTCGATCTTCGCTTTCACGATCTCCCACTCCGTTTCCAGTGCGTCCGGTAACGTCAGCATCCCTTCGTGCGCGCCGCCTGCTTCGAATTCCGATCCCGCCTTCATCTCCGCTTTCAGCTTATAATCGTCTACCGCTTTGTTCGCTTCGGGATCGTGCGCACCGGTCAGCGTCAGCGTGAACAGCGTTTCTTCTTTTCCGTCGATCTCCCGCGTGAACGTCCAGACAGGATTCCCGTCGCCGTCCACGCCCTCCGTCTTCACCGCGGGGATCGGCTTGCCCGTGCTGTCCGTCGCCGTCGTCAGCAAGTCGCCCTTTAACGTAATCTTGACCCCGCCCTTGTTCTTGTA
>JAETTR010000081.1 GCA_021768985.1 Bacillota bacterium | reverse complement strand
CCGTGTACGTCAAGCAGACGGCGGACGAGACGTGCGCGTTTCTGGACGAACTGTTCGGGGAGGACAAACTCCCGCTGTGCAAGGAACAGATTCGCTTTATCGAACAAAACGTATAAACGGCGCGGAAAGAAAGAGGAAAAGGAAAGAGGAAAGCTATGTCGAATTTCAGAAAATCGATTTTAATCTTCGGGGCGATTCTGCTGTGCGTGGGCGCGGCGCTCGTCACCTTTCTCGCGCTCTCTTTTTCCGGCGCGCTCGTCACCGAGCCCATCGAGCTCGTCTATCAGATCGTAGACGAGGATAAGGTGTACGACGGCGAACCGCTTACGCCGCAGGAATGCCTGCTGATGAGCGGGGAACTGATCGAAGGACACGTGGCGGAAATCTCTCTGGAAGGTTCTCAGACGAACGTCGGCGCGAGCAAAAGCGGCGCGTCGGTTCGGGTGCGCGACGAAAAGGGGTTCGACGTGACGGGCGATTACAAAATCCGCGTCGAGGGCGGAAGGCTTACCGTAACCCCGCAGGAAATTTATATCCTCTTAAACGCGGAGCAGGTGGTGTACGGCGGCGAAAAAATCGTGTTCGACGAATCCTCCGTCGTGATGGGAATTCTGGCGAGCGGGCACACCGTCGGCGCGACTCTGGCGGGCGCGGGCGTGATCAACGTGGGCGACACGCTCGAACGGACCGACGTATTCCCCGCGATTTACGATGCGAACGGACGGAACGTTACCTCGAATTACGAGCCCTATTTCGCGATGGGCAAGGTGGAAGTGGTTCCCCGTCCCGTTACCCTGAAGCCCGCTTCCGCGGAAAAGATTTACGACGGCACGCCGCTTACCTGCCCCAAGACGGAGATTACGGCGGGCACCCTCGTTTCGGGGCATTACTGCGTCTATTCGTATTCCGACGAACAGGGCAACGAAGCGTCGCTTACGACCGCGGGCGAGTTGGAAGCGTTCGTCGGCGCGCGGGTGTACGATCCGCTCGGCAACGACGTCACCGCGAACTACGCAATCGACAACACCGCCACCGCGACTTTAAAGGTACATAAGCGCGCGATGACCGTGACGGGCGCGAGCCGTTCCTGGGAATACGACGGGAATTCGCATAACTATTACGAGAACGGTACCGTCGGGGAAACGGAGCCCGCATCGGCGGAGGGACTTGTGCCCGGCGAGAGCGTGCGCGTGACCTATTCGGGTTCGCTCACCGAGCTCGGCGAAACGGAAAACCGGATCGCGAGGTGCCGTGTGCTCGACCGCGACGGACTCGGGGAGACGAGCTCGAATTACGAAATCTCTTACGTTTCGGGCAAACTTTCCGTCACGAAAGCGAATCTTACCGTGTCGTTGAAGAATTTCAGCAAGTCCTTCGACGGCGCGCCTTACAGAGCGAACGACCCGCAGGCTTATTACGAATTTTCTCCCGCGCTCCCCGAAGGGATCGTTTTCGAATCGAACGCGGAGGAGATGCTTTCGCAGACGGTGGCGGGAAGCGCGCGCTATACCTTTACCGATTATACGGTGCGCAAAGGCGCGGCGGACTTGACCGATTATTATAACGTTACCGTCGTTCCGGGCAGAATTACCGTTTCTCCGCGTCGGGTTTCGATTTCGACCGATCTGACGGGCACGGTGAACGTAGAATACAACGACGGATTGCCTTGCAGTTTTCCCGTCGGCCGCTTTACGGTGACGGGGGAGTCGGGCGGACTTCTGAACGGGCACGCGATTCTTTCCGTGACGGGCGACCGCGCGTTGACGCCGGGAAGCGAAGTGCAGAGATCCGCGATCGGCGCGGTCGGAATAACCGACGCCGCGGGGCGGAACGTGAGCGAAGGATACGAATTCGTTAACCTTGCTTCGGTGGAGTTGAACGTGCTCGTCGGCAAAAAGAAGGTGCCCGTTACGGTTGCCGATTATTCTGCCGAATACGGCGCGCCGATCACGAATGAATTTTTAAAGACGCTGATTACCTGTGGCGAGCCCTTTACGGCGGTGGACTTTACGTTCGGAACGGAAACGCGGAAGAATGCGGGCGAATACGCGCTGACTCCCGTTTATACGGGCGCGGGCTCCGAATTTTATGAACCGCAGATTACGGCGGGCACGCTTACGATCCGCCCCAAAAAGATTGCGGTAACGGTTTCGGGTACGAAAAATTACGACGGCAAGCCGTTTGCGGCGAACGGAATCGAGTTGAAATGCGAAAATCTGCCGAACGGCGTTACGGCGAAGCCGGGCGAAAGCGTATTGCGCAGAACGGACGCGGGCAGGTACGAAAACGCGGAAATCGTGTTTACGGAAAACGGCGAAGCTTCCGCCAATTACGAAGCGGTCGTTTCGGGATATTACGAGATTAAAAAAGTGACGGCGTATTTACAGTACGCCGATCTCGGCGAAGACAAAGCCCCCGATTCCAAAACGTACGACGGGCAACCCTTCAAAATCGATACGAAATATTTGAAGCTGGTTACCGGATCGGGCGAGTCGATTTCGGGATTCGAGGTGATTTCCGTCGTATACGATAACGTAATCAAGGCGACGGCGAATCCCGTTTCTCTGAACCTGCGGTATCCCAGAGCGGTCGTCGCGGGCGGCAACGGTGCGGAGATCTCTTCGGATAACCTCGAAATCATCGTCCGCGAAACGGATCAGGTTTCCGTTACGATCGCAAAGCGCGCGATCATCTTTGCCGTTGCGCCGCTGACCATTTCGAAGGACGCGGTCGAAGACGATATCCCCGTTGAAACTTTAATCAGTCTGGTTACGATAAACGGGTTGGCTTCGACCGATTATATCGATGTCAGAATTCATAGCGTATCGGTGAGTCTTGGCGCGAATCCCGAGATGACGATAGTAAGCAAGTACAATCGCGGCAAAATCTGCAACGAGCTCGGCGAAGACGTTACCGATTGTTATGAGATTCCGAGTCGAACGTTTGGCATGATTACCAGAGTATAACGAAAAAAAGAGCGGGGAAGATCGCTTTTATGATATCCTACGATATTTATAAAAACAGAATACGGAAAATCGCGGCGATCAAGAATTTCATCGTCCGTTTCCGCGTGCTCTTCCTCGCCTTGCTCGCGCTGATCGTCGGGCTGATTTCGGCGTTCCTGATTTCGAAAGGCATGATCACGGGCGAGCTCGTTCTGCCCGAAGAGATCGTATACGGCGAAAAATACGAGGTCGAACCGGGCAAAGCGCTGTTCAGCGCGACGCGCGTGGAATACGCCTATCTGGGCAGGAAGGAGCAGGGCGCGCAGCCGCTCTCCGCAAGCCGTATCGCAAAGGAAGCATACAGCTGGTCGGGCGAGCTTCCTAAACTGGCGGGCGAGTATCTCGCGCGTACGGTGACGGACAAGGTGTTCGGCAAGGGCTACGGCAAGCCCGTCCGCTTCGAAATTCAGACCCGCCCCGCAGAGTTCGTCATCAACAGCGACAGCGTGGTTTACGGCTCCGATCCGGGCGACTACACCTTCCCGCTTGCGAACGGGGATCGGTTGCAGGTGGAAGGTCTCTCGTTCGACTTCGAAAGCTTCGAAACGGATCTTACCAACGTGTGCGCAAATGCGCAATCGTTCGTGATCTTAAACGCGGCGGGGGAGGACGTCACCTTCTGCTACGATATCTCCACGCCCGAAAAAGAGATCGCGCTGGAAAATAAGGCGGTTACCCTTGCGCCCGCCGTCGCCGATTTCGTCTACGACGGCGCGCCCGTTTCCATGCAACCGCTCGTGGACGAGCTCACGCAGACGGCGCTCGGCGCAGACAGGGCGCAGATCGTAACGGTGATCAAGGACGGACAGGGCAACGCGCTGACGGAATTTCCCGCGGCGGCGGGCAGATATACGTTGGAGATCGATCAAGCGCACACCGCGATCTTCCACGGCGAAACGGACGTAACCGCGCGTTACGATCTTTCGTATCGATCCGCGTCCTTTACGATCGCCCGCCGCACGGCGGAGATTGCGACCGCTTCCATAAAGAAAGAATACGACGGGATCGCGCTTTCGAGCGCGGAGGTTTCCGTCGAAGGACTTGCGGAAGGGCATCGGCTCGTCGCCGTTTCCGCGCTTCCCGAGCTGACGAACGCGGGCGTGTTGACGAACGAATACGCGTTCCGCATCGAGAACGGCGACGGCGAGGACGTCACCGAGAATTACGCGCCGAGCTTCGTTTACGGCACGCTTGAAATTATTCCCCGCGCGACGGTGCTGAAATCGGCTTCCGCCGAACAGGAATACGACGGCACTCTGCTTATGCAGACGGAGGGATTTTCCGTGCTGACGGAAAGCGGCGAAGAGACCGGATTGCCTTACGGCAAACCGCTCGTGGCGGGTCACGCGATTACGGTGACGGGCGGGACGGCAATCGCCTACGTGAGCGAGTCGGGCGCGCCGAACGTGCTGACCTTTACCGTGAACGACGAATCCGGCAACGACGTGACCGCAAATTACGCGTTCGAGTACGTATGGGGCGTTCTTACGGTAACGAAGCGCGCGGTTACGATCAGAACGGCGACGCTGACCAAGGAATACGACGGTAAACCGCTGAACGGCGGCGACGGGGCGGCGGAACCGAACGGCTTGGCGGACGGCGACTACGAAAGGGCGGATTTGAAGGCTTCGGTTCAAAACGTAACGGTCAAAAACGGCGCGCCCGCTACGGTCGAAAACAATACGACCTACAGACTGTATACGACCCGCGAAGGGTTCGAGCGCGAGGTTACCGACAACTACGAGATCGCTTACGAGTACGGTACGCTGAAAATCACGCCCCGTCCGATTGCGATTTACACCCCTTCGGAGAGTTGGGTATACGACGGGAGAGATCATATCAGCGCGGACGGGTGCGAAATCCGTTACGCGCAGGATGAAACGGGATGCGGGTTCGTCGCGGAGAACCACGTGCCAGTCATTACGAAGATCGCTTCGGTGCGCAATGTCGGCACGGCGTTAAACGAATGGGAAATTTTAGTCGGCGAACGGGTGGACGATCCCGACGGAAAGTACGATTTTCAGGACAATAATTTCAACCGCTATCTCGACGTCACCCGCAATTACGAGTTCGCCAAATGGGATTGCGGCACGCTCGAGGTGACGAAGCGTCCGATCACGATTTTCACGCCCACGGCGAGCAAACCGTTCGACGGCGCGCCCTTCGAAGATACGGAAAATTATAACGTGGAGGGCTACGGCTTGTCCGACGGGCACGCGGTTCGGGTGAAGGCGGGTACTGAAATTCCGTCCGTCACGTACGTCACCGAAGGCGAAGTCAGAAACGAGCTCGTCTACGCCGTCTTTGACGGCGCGGGCAACGACGTAACCGAGAACTATGAAATCGGTTACGAGTACGGCAAAATTTGGCGTACCAAGCGCCCGATAACGATCGTGACGGGCACTATGCATACCGAATACGACGGGTTGCCGTTGCAGAATCCCAGCGCGGCTCCCTATCACGGAACCGATTCCGGACTCGTGGGAGAGCACATGATCATGCTCGATGAGAGCCAAACGATTCCTTCCGTAACTTTCGTCACCGAGGGCGAGGTGGAAAACGCGCTGATTTATCTCATTTACGATGGCGATACCGACCGCACCGGAAACTACGAGATTACGTACGATTACGGCGTTCTGTACCGTACGAAACGCGCGATTACGGTCACCACTTCCTCGTTTGAAAAGACATACGACGGCTTGCCGCTCTGGGGGAACGCCCATCCCGAATCGGGTGTAGACGAGGCGTTTGCCGATCGGCTCGCGCAGGGCGAGAATTTCCGCGACGAGATTCGCGCGATCTCGGATAAAATCGCGTACGCGCTCGACGCGGTCTGGAATCCGACCGAATGGAAGGACGATGTCGTCTGGAACGACGATTTTATCTGGACGGACTTCTACGTGCTCGGCTACGTTACCAACCGAACGGAGTACGCCGTGTACGGTTCGGACGGAAGCGACCGGAGCGGGAACTACG
>JAETTR010000080.1 GCA_021768985.1 Bacillota bacterium | reverse complement strand
CGCTTTGATTTAAATTGAAAGGAGATATATTCATGAAACCGATTACGAAAACGTTATTGTGTTCCGCGCTCTGCGCGTCAATGGCTCTTCCGCTCGCCGCTTGCGGCGAAGGCGGCGGAAACACGGGCGGGGACAAAACCACTGTCACGATCAGCGTGTATTCCGCGGGTTACGGCACGGGCTGGATCGAGGAGGCATGCCGCATCTACGAGGAGAACCACGACGACGTGACGTTCTCCATCAAGGCGAACAGCCGTATGTTCGAAACCAACAAAACCCAGCTCGAAACGAATACCTGCAAGAGCGACGTCGTACTCATTGCGAACGCGAACTATACCTCGCTTGCGGCGAGAGGGGTGTTCGAAGATCTGACCGATCTGTACGATATGGTGATTCCCGATACGGAAAATACGAAGGTCAAAGATATCATTCCGACCGTTCAGTACGAGTACCGCGTGCGCGGGGATAAGATTTACGGCGTGCCCTGGCAGGACAATTACTGTTCCGGATTTATCTACAATAAGAAAATGTTCCGCGACAACGGCTGGGAGATTCCGACCACGATGGACGAATTCTTCGACTTGTGCGGCGAAATCGCGGAAACGGGCGTCGCGCCGCTCACGTTCGGCGGCGGACAGCAGAACGGCTATATCACGGGATTTCTGAACCAGTGGTTCGTGGAGTATTACGGCTACGATTACATTGCCAACACCTTCATGAAGTACGAAACGCCCGAAATTTACAACGAGACGACGGCGGGCCGCCAGAAGGTATACGAAACGGCGGCGAAGCTCATTCAGGGCAAAACGGCGAGCGGCAAGAGCATCGTGCTCGACGGCTCGCGGGGCTTGACCGCGCAGTCGGCGCAGAGAGAGTTTATTCAGGGACATGCGGCGATGGACGTCTGCGGGAACTGGTTCCCGACCGAAATGACGACCTATCTCAAGGGGTATCCCGATTTCGAATTCGGCTACATGCCCGTGCCGCACATCAACGCCGACAAGAAGGATTACAAGGGCAACGATTCCTCCAACGTTCGTTATTCGCTCGATGGCAACGTGCTGTGCGTGCCCGCGTCCTCCCAGCATAAGGAGATCGCGAAGGACTTCCTTTTGAGCATGTACACGCAGGAGAGCTATCAGACCTTCGTCGAGGAGAACAACGGCGTGCTTCGCCCCGCGAACATTGCGGTCGATGCGAGCAAGCTCAACGACTTCGCCAAGGCGAGCTATGAGTTTTTCTACGCGGGCAAAGCGGCGGACGAGTACATTTACGAATGCTCGCTTTCGCCCATGGCGCAAAACGGCTATCTCGCGCTCCTCATTTCGCAGAACGGAAACACGGTGAACAATCTCTTCAACGCGGCGAATTACGAAGCCGCGCTCACCGTGGCGGCGACCGCGGCGGCGGACGATTACACCCGCGCGCTGGCTATGTGGGATCCCGCGAACAAGAAATGGAAGGACAGCTATCTGGGCGTGCAGTAAAGAGTCGTAAGAAAGGGTAAAGTTTATGATGAAGAAAGAAAAGAAAAAACTTTTCGGCGTGATCACGCTGAATAAATACGGCAATCCGTGGAAGCTGAAACTGTTCATTTTTTGCATGCTGCTGATCCCCATTCTGAATTTTTTGGTGTTCACCGTTTATGCGAACGTGGGCGGAGTGGCGCTTTCCTTCTATCAGATGAGCAATTCCACCGGATTGGACGTATACGTCGGGTTCGCAAACTATAAGAAGTTTTTCGAGGAGTTTGCGCTCATGCAGTACGGGCGGATGATACTCGTTTCGTTCGGGTATCTGATTGCGGTGATGTTCGTATCGCTGCCCATTTCGCTCGTCTGTTCTTTCTTCCTCTACAAAAAAATACCGTTCAACAAGGTGATCGTGGTCGTGCTCTTTTTGCCGAATATTCTGCCCGCGTCCGTGCTCGCGGAATACTACCGTCAGCTCTTCGAGCCGATGAACGGCGTCTTGAGCGGACTGTTCAACAAGCTGGGCGGGTACACGACGGCGACGGCGCCCTCCTGGCTGACCGATCCCCGCTATTCCAACTGGATGCTCTATCTCTACACCGTCTGGTTCGGATTCGGCTATAACGCGATCCTCCTGTGGGGCGCCATGACGCGCATTCCGCAGGAGATCGTGGAATCGGCGAAGCTGGACGGCGCGGGCTTGTGGACGGAGTTCTTCCGCATTACGGTGCCCATTATCTGGCCGACCTTCTCCATGGTGATCGTGCTTACGTGGATGGTGCCGTTTACCGTCTACATGCAGCCCATGATGATCTCCTTCAACGGGCAGGCGAACACCACGACGATCGCGTTGCTTGCGTTGCAGACCCTGCGGGATAAGTACAATCCTTATTTCGCTTCGGCAATCAGCATTCTGATCGCGCTCGTGTCGGTGCCCACCACGCTGTTGCTTCGGAAGGGGCTCGACAGAATGTTTACCGTAGTGGAAGTTTAATCGAAAACGATAAAAAATATTATAACAGGAAAACGAGAAAAGTATGGCTAACATGAATTTCAAAACTTATTTCGGGAAAGTAAAGGGCTGTTATCTCGGGAAAAACATCGGCGGAACGCTGGGCGCGCCCTTCGAGTGCTACCGCGGCGTGTACGACGTGGACGGCTTTATGCAGGACGTTTCCAATCCCGTGCCGAACGATGACGTCGATTTACAGCTCGTCTGGCTGTCCGCCGCCGAGCACGAGGGGCGGAGGTTGGATTCCACGGTCCTTGCGGAATATTGGAACACGCACGTGAGCGCGGTGATTTCCGAGTACGGTACGGGCAAGAACAATTTCAATATGGGCGTTCTGCCTCCGCTCTCCGGACACATGCGCAACGTGAACCGCGACAGCAACGGCGCGTGGATCCGGACGGAGATCTGGGCGTGCCTGTGCGCGGGGAATCCCGCGCTTGCCGCGAATTACGCGTATTACGACGCTTGCGTCGATCACAGCGGCGAGGGCGTGAACGCGGCGGTGTTTATTGCGGCGATCGAGGCGGCGGCGTTCTTCGAGAGCGACCGCGACAAGCTGATCGAGATCGGGCTTTCGTATATCCCCGCGGAATGCGGCGTGCGCACGGCGGTCGATCTGATCCGCGAATGCCACAGAAAGGGAGAGGACTGGAAAACCGCCCGTATCAAGCTGTTCAAGGCGGTGCCTTCGAGCTTCGGCGAAATGTGCGGCGCGTGGAAGGGCACCGCGGAAGTGCCCGCCTGCCCGCAGTGTCCCGCGCAGGAAGCGGACCCCGAAATCCCCAAGGCGGTGCACGGTTACGACGCGCCCTGGAGCATCGGCGCGATTATCCTCGGCTGGCTGTACAGCGAAGGCGACTTCGGCAAGGCGGTCTGTCTTGCCACCGACTGCGGGGAGGACACCGACTGCACCGCGGGCACGCTGGGCGCGATTCTCGGGATTATTCTCGGCGAAGACAAGATTCCCGCAAAGTGGAGCAAGGGCTGTTCGGATAAAATCGCCATCTGCACCCTTCGTCCGGACGCGCTTTTAAACGTGCCCAAGACGATCGGCGAGCTCTGCGCGCGCATCGTGAAGCAGACGCCCGTGTTCCTCGAACGCCGTTGTATCATGACGGAGGACGGCGGGTATGAAATTCAGCCGATCGCACAGTTTGCTTATCCCGGCAAAAAGATGTTCGACGACTACATACAGGAGGATTTCCGCGAAGTGTTCTCCTGCGGTCACGACACCGTGCGCAAGCGTTTCCGTCCGTACACCGTGCTGATAAAGTTCGACGGAGATCTGGCGGCGATTGCGGAGGGGAAGCCGAAGAAGCTGAAAATCACCGTGCTCAACCGGCGGTTCATGCCGCAGTATCTCACGGTGCGCCTGCACGGCGTGCCCGAGGATTGGGAGGTTCCCGGCGGCGCGGAGCGGTGTCTGGGGCTCGAGCACTGGCACGGCGGGTATAACGACAACTCTTTCGAGCTGGAACTCGTGCCGCGCAATCTGAAAAAGGGCAGGTACGATTTCGTACTCGAGCTTTCGGACAACGGCAAGCTCGATCGGAACTTTATTGCGTTTTCCCTGCTCAACGGAATTTGAGGAAAGATATGGATTTTGAAAAGTTAGGCGTCATGATCGATTGTTCGCGGAACGCCGTCCTGAATCGGGAGGCGTTCCGCCGCATGGCGAAATTGCTCGCCAAACTCGGCTACAACACGATCCGACTGTATACCGAGGACACCTACGAGGTGGACGGCGAGCCCTATTTCGGGTATCTGCGCGGGCGGTATTCCAAAGCGGAGCTGCGCGAGATGGATTCGTTCGCGGCTTCTCTGGGAATCGAGCTCGTGCCCTGTATCCAGACGCTCGCGCATCTGAACTCGATTTTCCGTTACGCGGAATACGGCGAGATCAAGGACGCGGACGATATTTTGCTCGTCGGCGACGAGCGTACCTACGCGCTCATCGAAAACATGTTCCGAAGCCTTGCGCAATGCTTTACTTCGCGGCGGGTGAATATCGGCATGGACGAGGCGTTCATGCTCGGCAAGGGAAAATATCTGTTGAAAAACGGACTCGTGCCGAGCGAAAAAATCATGCGCGCGCATCTCGAAAGGGTGTTGGCGATTGCAGAAAAATACGGATTTTCCTGCGAAATGTGGGGAGATATTTTCACCCGCGCCGCCTACGGCGAGAACGAATCGGAGTTCGATCGCGCGGAAGAAGTGAAGAAGGAAGTTCCCGAAAACGTGACTCTCGTCTGTTGGGATTATTATCATACCGACGAAGCGTACTTTTCAGATAAGATCGAAAGATACCGCAAGCTTTCGGACCGCGTCAATTTCGCGGGCGGCGCCTGGACCTGGCTCGGGTTCTGCCCCAACAACGATTACTCGGTCAAAGAGATCGAAGCCGCGGTCCGCGCCTGCCGCAAGCAGGGAGTGAAAGAGGCGTACTTTACCATGTGGGGGGATAACGGCGGAGAGTGTTCGCCCTTTGCCGTGTTGCCCGCGCTCGTATGCGGCGCGGAGTTTGCCCGCGGGAATTTCGATATGCCCTCGATCAAAAAAAGATTCCGCGAAGTCGTTCACGAGGAGTTCGATCTGTTCTGCGCGCTCGATTTGCCCGATAAAATCTATTCGACCGAAAAGCCCGATTGTTGCGATCCGTCCAAAGTGTTGCTGTACACCGACGTTTTCGCGGGGATTTACGATAAGTGCGTAAGAGAAAACACCGCAAAGCCCTATTACGAAGCGCTTTCCGACCGCTTAAAGGCGGGCGAAAAGGGGGAATGGGGGTATCTGTTCCGTACGGTCCGTGCGTTGTGCGACGTGCTCGCGATCAAGTTCGAGCTCGGCGTCGTCACGCGGAAGCTTTACCGCGCGGGCGATAAAACGGCGTTGGCGGCGCTTGCAAACGGAGCCTATACGGAGCTTTTAAACCGTCTGGAAGTCTTTTACGAGGCTTACGAAGCGTGCTGGGCGGCGGAAAAGAAACCGCATGGGTTCGACGTGCAGGACGCGCGTCTCGGCGGGTTGATCCGCAGAATCGCGCATTGCAAAAGACGGTTGCTCGATTACGCGGACGGAAAAACGCAATCGATCCCCGAACTCGAAGAGGAGATTTTAAATCCCTTCGGCGTGCAGAAGCCCGAGGGAATCGCGTACAATTATTACGGCGCGCTGTATACGGTAAACGTTCCTTAAAATAAAAAACAAGCCCCGCTTCCGATCATTCGGGAGCGGGGTTTTCAAACGCTTGTAAAATCGAAACGGGCGTGGTATAATTGCTTTTAATCAAGCGGCTCGAAGGAAACGAGCTCGACGGGCACGGGGCGGGCGGTGCAGAGCGTAAGCGCAAGATTGTTCAGCTCGGTCTGATAGAGATGCGCGGAAACGGGTTCGCCGTTCCGGAACAGAACGCCGTTTTCGTATGTGAGCGCGCGGTAGAGAGATGCGAGCGTTTCGCCGCAGAATTTCACGTACGCCTCCTTCGCCGTCCACATGCGGTAGAAGTCTTCACGCCGTTCGGCGGGCGTCAGGCGGCGGCGCAGGGCGGCAAGATTGCGTTCCCTGCGTTCCTCGATATCGAGCC
>JAETTR010000079.1 GCA_021768985.1 Bacillota bacterium | reverse complement strand
ACAACCGTCCCGTCGGCAAGAACCGCGCTGTCGATCTGCAAAAGTTTGTTCGACGGGCTTTCCGCCGGGCAACCGCCGTTGTCCGAATCGGTCAACCCCATTCGGCCCGCCGCCTGTACGGAAGCATGAAAAACCCGCTCCCCAAGCTTGAAGAGCGGCCAGCAAATAAGCTGATATTTAGAATTGATGTTCTTTGCCTTTTTCCACGCGGGCGCGTCGGCGTAATGCCGAACGTCGTTCGTGTCAATGTCGCAAAGGGCTTTCCCCTCGAACACGCCGTTGATCGACTGGACCTTTGCTGACATGATCGCGGCAACCTCCGAATCGTGGGACCAGCCGGGGGCAAGCACCAAATCGGCGACGATTCCGTATTTCGGAAAAACGGAATCCAGCAGTTCAAGCCCGGAATTCGTCTTTGTGTTCGGGTCAAAACCGCCGATGATCTCTTTCTTTGTCACGGCGGCGGTGTCCACCGCATTGAAAGAAATTGTCAGTTCTCCCGCGTTTGCCGGGATTGCTCCGCCCTCCAGCACTTCGACAATCAGGTTTTCCCCGTCGTAAAGGGTGTCGTAATCGGTCCCGGCGGTGTAGTTGCCCGGCTGTCCCTCCGCCGCGCCGTTGTTCTTCACCGTTACGCTTGCCTGAATCGCTTCCAGCGGAAGATAAACCTTGCCGTCTGCGACGGGATAGTTCTTTTCCTCCACGGGCTTCTTGTGCTTTGCCGGGTCAAGCACGTTCACCAGCACCACGGGGGCAACGCCGTAAAGCTGGAATTGCGAATAGATCATTTCGCAAAGCGGGTATTTCTCCCAATCGTCGGAGAACCCGAACGCGGATACGGCTTCCTGATAGGTGTAGCACATGACGGGTTCGTTTACCGGCCCGCCGACGGTATGTACCGGGGCCGCACCTACGACAAACGCAATCCCGGAATCCGCTTCAACGGGGGTCGAAACCGACGTGTCAACCTGTCGCGTCGATACGCCGTGATAATAGTTCGCCACCGCTTATCCCTCCTTGTTCTTCTTCATTTTCATTGCCGAAACAATGTCGGTGTAATACTTGTGGGCGATATTGCCGGGGGTCTTGACCTTGACGGAAAACGCCGCCATCCGGTTCGTCGGAACAATCAGCCGCGGAATCTGCGGGTAATCCTCGATTACGTCCGCAAGGTAGTTCAGCACGTCCGCAAGGGTCCCGCGGAACACGGCGTTTTCTTTCAGCCGCCCGCGGGGAATGGACGGCCCGCAATATACGAACGTGTCGTATCCCTCCGCGCCCTCTGTGGGCCGTTCTGCGGGCTTTTCTCCGCCGGGGGTATCGTTACCCCCGCCGCCGGTTCCGTCGCTTCCTGCGCCCTCTGTGGCTTCCTCCGCGGGCTGTTCTCCGCCGCCGTCGCCGGTCCCGCTCCCGCCGGTGTCCTCTTCGCCCTCTGTGGGCCGTTCTGCGGGCTTCTCGCCGGGGCTGGTATCTCCGCCCCCTTCGCCGCCCGCGGCGTTCTCTGCGCCCTCCGTGGCCCCCTCTGCGGGCTTCCCGGCGGTTTCCTTCGCGTTGTGGGCGTTCAGAGCCTCAATGATCTGCGTTTTCGTCATGCTGTCATCGGCGGCGATACCGTTTGCGGCGGCAACGTCCAGCAACTCTTCCTTTTTCATGCCGGTTTTGAATTCTACCATCTTTGTTCAACCTCACTTTCAACTGTTGGTGTTCTGTTTTCCAGATACGGCCCCGGAATCCCGCATTCTGTGTTGATCGTCGGCAACGTCCATTCCGACATGATTTCCCCCAAATAGTACGGGGCCGTATTATCCGGGTAGATAATCATTTCAAGGGGCATTTTCAGCAAATAGCGGTCCTGAATGCTCCCGTCGCGTAGAAATGCCAGCCGAATCCGGGTAAGCAGATTCAAAAGGCACAAGGACCCCTCCGCTTTGTCCTCCGAATAGGTCGCGGCGACAATGCGAATCTTGCAACTGCTTTCCGGGTACTCTCCCGGCTCCTGTTCGTCCTTGCTGGTCAAAAACTGCAAAAGGACGTAGGGAATCCGCTCAACTTCCGCTTTTTTCGTCGGAATCGCCATTTTATGAACCTCCGCCGGGCGTTCGTTGTTCTTCCCGCTCTTTCGGTCCACCCGGACGGGCAAAAGCAAATCCCTTGTTTCGTTCTCGATGTAGGCTTTCAGCGCGTCCAAAAGTTCCAAAGGTGTCATTGTTTACCCTCCGTAGCCGTTCAGAATGCGGGTTATTTCGTGTTCAATGCGCTTGTTTACGGTTTCCTGTGCCTTTTCCGAAACCTGTTCCAGCACTTCCTCATTCCCCGCCATTTGCGCGGTTGACTGTGCCATGAATTCAGTTACCGGGAAAGAACGCCCCGTTTCGCGCTCAAACATTCCTGTGTGACCGCTTTTCATCCGGGCAATAAAGGCGTGTGCGAACGGCGTTTGACCGTTCCCCCGCATGACCGCCGCTTTCACCTCCGCCCGCTGAATCGGCAACGTGGGCGTTACATTGAAGCGGTACAGCGGCAATTTATAGCCCGCGAACGTCACGGTTCCCACAACGCCGCCGTCCGCTTTCTGGACCTGTGCGCGGATATTCCCCCCGGCCCGGACGCGCTGTGCGGAAATGGCATACGTCCCCGTAATCTGCCGGACCGTTTCGGCCTTGACTGTACTGTTTGCCCGGCGGATAACACTTGAAAACGCCTTTTGCGCTCCGCCCGGTATGCCGGAAAGAATCAGGTTCACCCGCTCGATCTGATCGTTTGTAATCTGAATCATTCGGTCAACATCTCCAAATAAAGCACGATTTCCCCGGCTTCCGGGTGAACCTTTGTGATTTCGTACAGGTCGTCGCCGATCTCCACGGTCAACCCCTTTTTCGGGGTCTGCCCCAGCAATGACAGCGGAACATACATGACTAAATCGACAAGAACCAAACCGTCAACGTGATCTGTCGCCGGTTTGGTCCTGTCCTGTGCGCCGCCATCGTCGATGATGACCGGCCCTTTATATCGGGTTCCGTCAATCCAGAATTCCAGTTCTTCCGCGTGTTCCGCGCTATTGTGAAAGACGGTTTGCAAGTCCCGGTCAAGCTGTGCTTTGAAGTTCAGCATTACAGCACGTGGGCGACAAACCAACTGTTGACCTCATGGGGGACGGGAAGAGGTTTGCTGTTGATCTGCAAAAAGCGGCGGTCCGGGCGGCGCTCCACCCACGTCTGCGGGACAGCGTTCCCCTCGACGGTGACAAATCCTTTCCCCTCTTCGGGAATCATGGTGATCGCGCCATAGTAAAGGGAATACTCCGCTTCCGTAGACAGCAACGCCAGCGCGCCGTCCGGCACAAGGGGCTTTTCCTCCGGGGCGGCGGGATTTGTCCAATCGTCAAGATACCATTCGTTGTACTGGTAAATATCCAGCCCCAGCTTGTTGATTGTCCCGATATAGGTAAGGCCATTCGGAAGCTGGCGGGGCTTGATGACCGCAAGATCATACGCCCGAATGTCCAGAACGTCCTTGACCTTTGCGTTCCGAACAAAGGCTTTCGCAACGTCCGCCGCCATGACGCAAATATTGCAGTTCACGAACCCGTTTTTTTGAACCTGTTCGTGCCACCGCTCCAAATCCGCCAGCGGGTCCGCGGTGTCTGCGGACCATTTCAGCCCGTCGGTTACGATCTTCTCTTCGTTCGTAAACTCAAAGTCGATCTCTTCGTTCAGGCCCTCGCCGATAATGGGGATTTTCCCGGTGAAAATCGCGGTCGCCGCCATCCACTCTTCCCGGCGAACGATCATTTCTTTCAGCTCCCGCAAATCCTCCGCCAGCTTTTCGACGGCCCGATCAGCGGGTTTCTTGCCGCTGTACGGATTTTCGCCCGCGGACCGCTCCAGCAGGTCGTCCACGGTCGTAATCTTGTTCGGGGCAATCAGAACAGGGGTATAGCTTTTTGTCTGATAGCCCTTGTTCGGAACGGTCCTGCCGCCAACCTTCGGGTGGACGAACGGGGCAAGGGCGCGCCCGCCCTTTTTGAAGTCCACTTCGATACTCTTCGTTGCGAACGTCTTGCGGTTCCGAAAGAACGTATCAAGCAAGAACGTCCGAACCGGCGGCAACCGGCGAACCAGCTTCCCCAACGTGCGCGGGGTGTAAATATCGGTTTCAATAGCCATCTTCTTTTCCTCCCTTTTACTTCAAAAAGATTCCCAGCTTGCGGAAAGCAGGTTTCAGGGCTTCCGCCGTCACGCCGTCCGGCAAGGTCAGCCCGTCGGCGAAAAATTCGCCGGTCAGCATACAGACAACGCCGCCGTCGGCGGAATCGTCCGCGGCGATTCCGTACAGGTCAGCCAGCCCCGCGGCGGTCGCTTCGCTGATTCCGTCGGCTGTCTTGATGACCGGGGCGTATTGCCGGACGGTCGCGCCCGCCGCAACCTCCCCCACGTCCTTTACAATGGGGAAGTCGCCCGCGAAAACATTTTTGCGGGTCAATTCGTCTTTCTTGATCTCATACATAGTCGCTTCCTCCTTTACTTCGTTTCAGGGAAAAGCCGGTCAATCGCCGCGTCGATCTCGCTTTTCCCGTCGCCGCCTGCCGCGCCCTCGATCTTGCCGCCGGTTCCCACGTCGCCCGCGCCGCTGTCCTGCGCGTCGCCGTTCCGGTCCTTGATGTAATCCGCGGCCTGCTTTTTCTGCGCCGCGACAATCTGCGTCGCAACGTCCCCGGCGGAAACGGGCTTTTCAAACTTCGCGGCGTTCACGATGTTTTCAAAGCCCGCCAGCGCCACGCCCTCGATGTCCTGAATCCGCTTGCGCTCCGCGGCGGTCGCCGCGTCCTCGATCTGCTTTACCAAATCGGGGAACGCCGCCCGCAATCCCTCCGGGGTCTTAATATCTTTGATTCCGTCCATGACTTCTTCGCTCCTTTTCTGCTCTGTTGGATTTTTGGTATTTGAAAAACCGCCGGACGCGCTGGCCGTCAGGCGGTTTAACAACGAAACGGATAAATTCGGGAATCGTTCAAGGTCCATTGAAACGCTGTTCACAACAACCTTTCTCATATTTTCAACGCTTGTCTTTGCGTCCTCGAACATAAGCCGGTCACAAAATCCCGCGTCAACGGCCTGTTTCCCGTCGTACCACGTTTCCGCCGACATAATCGCGGAAATTTCTTCCGTCGATTTTCCGGTTTTCAGGGCATAGCCGTTTATAATAGATTGTTTAATCACGTTCAGTTCTTCCGCGGCCTTTTTGAAGTCCTCCGCGCTGAAATATCCCCGCGCGCCCATTTTGGGGTCATGGACCATAAAAACGCCGTTCCCCGGAATCTCGATCACGTCGCCCGCCATTGCGATAATTGTTGCGGCGGACCCGGCCCAGCCGTCGATTTTGACTAAGATTTTTGCTTTATTGTCTTTCAGGCGGGCATAAATGGCACTTGCGGCGAATACGTCGCCGCCGCCGCTGTTGATTCTTACGACGATTTCAGCAACCGCCCCCAGCGCGTTCAGCTCGTCCGAAAACTGCCGCGGGGTCACTTCATCCCCCCACCACGTTTCGGAAGCAATATCGCCGTAAAGAATCAGTTCCGGGGCGGCGCTTTCCTCCGCCGCGGCCCGGAACGTCCAAAAATGCTTATTGACCGGCTTCTTTCCCGCCGGGTTCTTGTCTGCCATCTTCGTTTACCTCCCTTAACAACTTTTCTTCCCGTTTCCGCTGTGCGGCGTTTCGGTAAAAATCGGACCCGTTCATTTCCATAGCTTCACGGTCGCGGGTCGAAAATCCGTTTAGAACCCGTTTTTCTGCCGCTTCCACTTCCTGAACCGGATTCAAAAGGCCCTGTGCCGGTCCGTTCCATTCCGCCCCGCAATAGGCTTTCTGAATGATCGGGTCAGCAAAAAAGCCGGGCGCTGGGATTCTTCCCTTTGCGACGGCTTCCGCGAACCACTCTTCATAAATCGGCTGGCAAAAATCATTTGCAAGCCAGTTTCGATACATACGAAACATTTTCCACGCTTCCAAGAGCGCACCGCGGGAAGCGGTAAACGACGAATTGAAGCATTTCACCAGCAGTTCATAAGGGATTTCAAGGGCCGCGCCGATCTGCCG
>JAETTR010000078.1 GCA_021768985.1 Bacillota bacterium | reverse complement strand
TTGCGTACTGCAAATACCGTCAAACACGCAAGGAACAGTTGTTTGTGCCGACAACTTCATCGACATACGCACGCTATTCATCGACGCCAGCAAACCTATTTCGTAAACGCTTGTAAAGTTAGCTTGCAACGTAACTTTGCCGTATTTATCGGTTATTAGCGTACTCGTGTCGTCATTGACCATCAAAATATTTACATACTTTGTCCCTTCTCCGAGTTTATAAATAGTGCGTTGTCCTGCTCCCGCGTCGTTTCCGGGCCACGTAAAGCCGAATACCCATACGCCGTCGTTAAAGCTGATAAAGCCGTCCTTCAAATTCTCGGCAACAAACTGCAAATACGCATAGCTCTCGTTGTTTACCTCGTCCTTTACGGTGACGAATACTTCCCATATTTCGTGTTTCTTCACGGTAAACTGTGATACATTCTGCTCAACGCCGTTACGAAGCACTCTGTCGTAAATAAACGTTGCCGTAGTGGTTTCTTCGGTTGCGGACAGATAATTCGCAATCCCGCTCGGCGACAGCACAACATTCGTCCCCGCCGCCACAAAGTGATCGGTCTTATCGTCTTTCTTTTTGATTACGGGCGCAACGATATCGTCTACTGTGATATCTACGCTCGCCGCCGCGCTTTCGAGATACCATTCGTGCTCCGAAACGGCTTTCACGGATACGGTATACCTGCCCGCGGGCAAGTTTGCAAGCGTATAGCTCGTTCCCGTTTGCATATCTCCATATGTTCCGTTGTCTATTTTAACTTTATATCCGCTCGCTTTATCTACCGCGTTCCAACTTACCACGCCGTCTGTTTCAGTAAGCTCCGGTGCAGCTAATTTTTCCGTAACAAGAATCGAAACCGAAGATTCTGCGCTATCTTTGATTTCCGCCGAAGAAGCTACGGCTTTCACGTATACGGTATACCTGCCCGCCGCCGTTTCGTCAAGCGTATAGCTCGTACCCGTTTGCGCCGTACTCCATTCGCCACCATCTATCTTTACTTGATAGCCGGTAGCTTTTTCCACCGCGTTCCAAGTTACCGTTTTGCCGTCGAGCGTGAGCACGGGCGATACCAACTGATATTCCACACTCGCGTCTATTTGCGATGCATCGCTCTCGGTATACACATCGTCGGAGGATTCCGCATTTACATACACGGTATGCGTTCCCGTTTCCACTCCGACCAAAGTATAACTCGTATCCGTCTGTGCTTCGCTCCACTCCCCGTCGTCAACTTTTACGCGATACGCAATAGCATGTTCAACGGCATTCCAACTTATCGTATTGCCGCTTGCTTTCAGTTCCGTGGGGGCAGATAATTTTTCGGTAACCGTGATCGTTACAGAAACCGCAGAGCTTTCACGCAACGTTTTTGTTGCGTCTACCGCCTTCACGTACACGGTATATACGCCCGCCGTCGTTTCGGTCAAAGTATAACTCGTATCCGTTTGCTCATCGCTCCACTCTCCGTCGTTTACTTTTATTTGATAGCCCGTAGCATTATCTACTGCCAACCAACGCAATGTTTTTCCATCGAGAGTAAGGCTCGGAGCGGAAAGGCTCTCTTTGGGTTGCGCGGACGTGCCGTCGGATTTCATGAGCGAAATATTGTCTATATACACCACGGTGTCGGGAGTGAGCCCGTCGATAATCGTAAGCGATACGGCACGAAAATCCGTCAGACCGTCGCCGCGCCAGGCATTGTCGATATCGCGCAAAAGCATACAGTTTCCAAGCCGCGCCCATTCGTGCGGCGCAACGACTGCATTTACTCCGTAATATTCGTCGGCATTGGAATGTGCCGCAAAACGCACCGTGATTTCCTTGTCGGAATCGTTATATAAATCATAGGAAAAATAGGTGTCGTCGGGGTCGTAGATATCAACTGCAGCGCCGTCGTACAGCCCGTCGCGCGTGCGGAATCCGTTGATATCCGGCTCGTCGCTGCCGTAACGCTTACCGAACGATACCTTCATGGAAGTTTTTCCCGAGAGCACATAGTGCATATCGGTGTTTACTTCAAGGCGCGGACGGCGCACCTTGCCCGATGATTTTGCCATACTAAACCAATAATCGCAAAATTGCGAAAAATCGACATTCCGCGAAAAATCGACATTCCGCGAAAAATCGATATTCGGCTGTTTTTCGTACGTTTGGACGGTCTGCTCCTTCGTATATGCACGGAAGTTATCGATGTAAAACACCTGCTTTTCCGTTTCGTCCTCGCGCCCCTCAATGAAGAACGAGAAGTGCGTTACCGTATCCGTTTGCATGAGCGATTCCACGACGCTACTATCGATATCGAATACGATATGATTCTCGCCCGGCTCTATCGTACGATAGCCGAATAAATAAAAATCTTTATTAAAACCCAAATCGTTATAGCCGAGGGCAAAATCATACGATTTTTCCGCTTCGCTGTAAATATCGACGGAATACCGTATCACATCCGAATAGTCTGTTTTGGGTACGAACGTATTGCCGGTAGCGATATAAAAAGCGTTATCGGCGTGTCTGCCCTCCAAGATGAATTTCGCGCTCTTTTCGCCCTCGGTAACGTGTTCATCGGAGAATTCGACTTTTCCGCTCAATGCCGTCAGCGTCATGGCGCGCAGTTCGTCGGCGGTTTCAAAGCCGGCAAGCACGACTTCACCATACGCCGATTTTTCGGGCTCGTTTTCGTTCTCACCGCAAGCAACCAGACCGAAAGAAGTCAACGCGCCGCACAGTAAAGCCGTTGTTGCCATCCAAAATTTCTTCATAACCGTTTCCCCCTTATTTATCTCTGCCGCATACGGACGAGATGTAGAACGTATGCGAATTTTCTTCCCCGTTTTCGACGAGGTTCGCGCAATCGATTCCCATACGGTTGATCTTTTTTAATGCGCTCGCTTGGCGCGATATATACGTAAAATTCTTTACGGTAATCTTACGCCACCCGTATGCAGGCAGCGTCACCATATCCGCAACGGTAAGAATTCCGTCCTCGTCGCGCGCAATTATATTTACGGCAATTTCTTCGCCGTCGTTATACACCCAAAACGACAGCGTATCTGCTTGATCCAAATTCGCAACGTCAAACTGTACGCTCGGACGGTATGCAAGCGTCTGCATATCCGAATCGAATATATGCCCTTTGAGCGTTGCTTTTACCGTATTGCCGTGCTCGGTATGCGCGGAGGTCTCGAACGTTGAAGTTCCGCCGTATAACGTGCTCACGTGATACGCATTTGCATCATCTACCTTATCAAGCGCAACAACCGTATCGAACGCTTTTCCTACTGCAATTTCCGCCGTTGTATTTCCCGCCGAAACCGTCATCACACCGTTTTCAGGATATTCGGCTTTCGTTACCGAAACTTTTATCCCGTTTCCTGTTTCCGTTGCATTCGCTGCGGGAGTTCCGCCGTTTATTTTAAGATCCGTCGAGTTCGCGGCGCAAACGGTATAATTTACGCCGTTATCGTCATACGAGAAATCGGATATAAGCACGCCGGCGGGCGATTTCGCCATTTCAATCAACCGCGCAATCGTTCTGCGCGCGTCTTGCAACCCCTTGAAATTCAATTTACTTACGCCCGTTGCATATACGCTTTCCGAAAGCGTTTGAATCGCCGCGTGTATCTTGTCTTTCGGCACGCCGTATTTATCGGCAAGCGTATTCCATTCGTCTTCAAGCATAGAAAGATACGTATAATCGTCGATTCCGTCGCGAGTTGCCGTGAGCCGCAAGCTCGGGAAGGGTTTTTCCGATCCGTAGGGCGCACCGGGATAAACGAGATAGCCGTCGCCCGAGGTCATGCCGTCACGCGAGGGCTCGGTATACGGATCGTCGATCCGCGCATATCCCGACAGAAGCGGCTTGGAAAAATTGCAGCACGCATTGACGCACCAATACAGATCACCGTTAAGACGATAGCCGAACTTCGACCAAAAAACGTCGCGAGAGGTAATCATATAATCATCGATAAGATGCGCTCCGTACGGCCAAAACGATGCCGAACCGTACGACGTGATACTGTACCCCTTTTCGATGAGATCGGAATACATGTCGATATTATCGGTAGACGCCACGTTGTTAAAAATCGGGCAAATCGTAAGTTCATCTTTAAATTGCGAGAGCGAACCGTTGTATCCCGTAATCAACGTAAGCATATGACGCAACCCTTTCACGCTGCTTTTCAACTCGGCATTTTCCGTCGTTGCGGCAACCGCTTCTTCCACGGAATTGGTTTCCGTTATAATTCTACTCAGCCGCGCCAAATCGACGTCGCCGTTTTCTTCGAAACTGTGGGCAAACAATTCGTCGTATGCGTAATCGAAATAGTAATACGCTTTTTCGAAATAATTTACGCCGTCCTCTTCGCTCGCCTGCATGATTGCCGCAAGATACTCCTCTAAAAGCGTAAAATCCAAACTTCTGCCGTACGCTTCATCCTTCTTTCGATAGGGCACGCCGTACGACGCCACGCTGTCGTAATAATTTCGCAAGCATTCCACGAAGCCGTCTATATCGCCGATATCCGCCGGAAAATAATATGCGGTGATATTATAATCGAGCAACATATCGTAATAATCGCCGTACTTTTCGGCAGTGTTATCGAGCTCGCTGTCCATCAGCCAATCCTGCCAGATAAGATACGTAGTGGGGATTGCGGGCGCAGACGGCATTTCGAAATCGTATACGGTTACGCTTACGGGAACATTAAACGTTTCCTTGCCTACGGTTACCGTATATGCGCCGCTATATACGACCGCCGCCGCATCTGCGGGTACTTTCAAATCGAACCACAGACCTTGATTTTCGGAGGCATGCAACACGTTCTCCCCTTTCTGTTTACTGTAAGTAAGCGGAATGAGCGCGTCGGGATACGCGCCCTTTGCAAACCCCGTATATGACAAGGTAGTTTGCATATAACGTTGCACGTACACCGTAACCGCCGACGAAGAAATTTTTTCGCCGCTTGCCGACGTAAGATCGTTTACCGTCACGTCAAATGCCGATTCGCCGTCGGCGCGCAAAACGATTTGCGCACCCTCCGTTTCGCCCTTTGCCGCTTCAAACGACAGCTTCGCCGCGGAAAGCGAATCGATACTTTCGTCGCGCAACACTTTTACGGTATTGAGCGCGCTTTTAATTTGTACATTCACATCCTCGGGCGGCGTCGGTTTTTCTGAACATCCGACCATAGTGCACATCATTGCCGCCAAGCAAACGCCGAAGATTTTACGCAAGTTTCGTTTCATCTTTTTCTCCCTTTCACATTTATTTTTTACCGTTTTTTAGGTGCGAAGTCCCGCTTTGCGCAGTAAATCGTTCCAAGCCGTATTCCCGCCCGCCGTATAATAATTATAATCCGTCATAATAATCTCCATCGCCGACTTACGGTCGTTATTTCGCGACACGAGCACTTCGAGAGGTGCTACGGTCGTCATGCGGAACGGCAATAAAGCCTGCTTCCCGAGCGGCAAATCGAAACGGTACAAATACAGCGATGCGTTTTTTGCGATTTCCCAACGCGATTTTGCAAATTGCGAATAACCGTTCCAGATTTCCGCATCTGCCGATACGTCGTAGCCATACGGCAGCGTAGGTCCTTGCATCGTCTGTGCAAATATTTTCTGTCCTTCATTACTCGTCATAAATTTCAAAAATTCTATGGCGTGTTGTTTGCCCCGCCCGTACGATGCAACGTAAGCGGGATGACGGTCGGAATAAGAAAACGTAATTTTCCGCGCCACCGACACCTCTTCGATCACTTGATCCGCCGTATAACTTTTGGTAGGCGAAATTTGCGGTTTCTCTTCCGTTTCGCCGTCCACATAGTCGATCACGGCACACAGTTCGTCTTCGGTAATGCCAAGCTTCGTGCCGAGCGACGATACGATAGGCGTGCGCAACATGAGCAAATTGCTGTTGGGGAAGGATGACGACATTTCCCTTACCGTCCAATCTCCCAGCGGTAAAAACGCCGCATCGCCCAACATAAACCGCGTTTGCGTTTCATTCCAACCGATATTATTGCTTACGTCGTACGAATATCCCTTTGACGGCGACAGCATACTTTCGAGCGCTTCCACCGCTTTTAACCGTCCCTCCTGCAAAAAGATATTAGGGCTAAGCGTAGGATTCCCCTCTTCGTCGTAGCTTCTTCCTCTGAAAAAGTCGCCGATTGCATCAAGCCCTTCGTATTGCGCCCACCACACTTCATACATATATT
>JAETTR010000077.1 GCA_021768985.1 Bacillota bacterium | reverse complement strand
CCGACGATCCCGACTCCCTCGATAATCACCCGAGCGAAATGTCCGAGCCAATCCAGCCCGATTTTGTATCCCTGTTCCAACAGGGGAAAGCCGATTACGGCGTTAAGAAAATATGACATTATAATGTTCCGTTTAAAGAAGCCATTTCTTTTTCCAGAAGACTTCGGGCGCAGGGTCGATTCCCCCCTTCGAAAGAGGGTTGCAACGCAAAATACGCCATATTCCGAGAAGAATACCCACGATCACGCCCCAATTGTTGATGCACCGCTTGGTGTATTCCGAACAAGTGGGGGAATAAAGACAGGTATGCCGGGACAGATGATTCTGATAAAAGCAGATCATACGGATACAGATCGCCTTGAAAAACGGTTTAAACACCGTTTTTCGGAGATACCTGCCGTTCTGCCTGATCAGATTTCGGGTGTTGATATTCAATCAGACGTTCCCTTTTCAAAATTTTTCCGAGATCCCGCCGAAATACGGAAAAAGAGTACTCCTGCGCGACCTTCGGGATAAGCACGCAGGCGCACGGGTAAGACAGCTCGTCCGCGCGCAGGCGGAAAACCTCCCGCAAAAGCCGCTTGATGCGGTTCCGTTCCGTGCTCTTGCCGTGTTTCTTTCCCACGCAGACCGCCATTTTCGTGCGCTCCGCGGGTACGTACGCCACGGTGAGTGATTCGGAATGCCCGCGTTTTCCGTTTTTCAGAATTCCGGTAATTTCTTTGTTTTTTTTGATGCGAAGGTAATTCATACCCCGAACGCCGTTATGCGGAAATGTGCTTTCTTCCCTTGTTTCTTCTTCTCTTCAAGGTGTTTCTGCCGCCCTGGGTCTTCATTCTCTTACGGAACCCGTGCACCTTGCTCTTCGTTCTCTTTTTGGGCTGATAAGTTCTTTTCATGATCTATTTTACTCCTGAATCAGATTTATTTTTTTCGATTATAAAGTTTTTCCCGATTTTCGTCAAGCAATTACGACGCGTTTCTCACGGGTAAGATGAGATAAAGACTCTCTTTCTTTTCTTTGTTCTGTAAAATGAAAGGGGAAACCGCGCCGTTGAAGGAGATCACCACTTCCTCTTCCTCGAGCGCGCGCAGCGCGTCGAGCAGATATTTCGCGTTCATGGAAATGTTGAGTTCCACCCCTTCGACGCTCGCGCCGACCCGCTCCGCCACGTTTCCGATCTCGGACGCGGACGAAACGCTGACGCCGTTTCCTTCCACCGCGAAGGTAATCAAATTATTCTTATCCCCGCGGATCAGAATCGCCGCGCGCTCCACGCTCGCCGTCAGCTCGTTGCGGTTGAAGGTTACGACGGTGGAGAACTTGGAAGGCAGTACGTTTTCCTTTTTGATAAAATCGCCCTGATAAAGACGGGAAACGACGACCATTCCCCCCGATTTCACCATGAGCATTCCGCCCTGATTATAGAGCGTGATCTCCTCTTCTTCGCCCGTGAGCATCTTGGAAATTTCCGCAAGCGTTCTCGCGGGGCAAATCAGAGATTTTTCCCCGCTCTTGGAAAGAATGTTCGCTTCCGAAAGAGCAAGGCGATATCCGTCGAGGGCGACCATTTCGAGCTTTTCGCCGAATTCCATCAGGCACCCCTTTAAAACGGGACGCGCATCGTCCTGCGCGCAGCAGAACGTCGTCTCCGCAATGATCTTTTTCAGATCGTTCTGTTTCATGACAAAATAGTTTTCGCCGATTTCCAGATCGATTACCGGAAATTCCTCCGCGCGGATGGTCTGCATCGACGTTCCCGAATCGCGGTAACGGATCTCCATCCCCTTATCGGACGTAAAAATGCTGATCTCCTCGTCGGTGAGCTTGGAAACGAAGTCCGCGAACAGCTTTCCGGGCACGCAAATTTCCCCGCTTTCGAACACTTCCGCCTTGACGTCCTTGCGGATCGAAAGCTCGCCGTCGGTCGCAAGCAGAGCGACCTCGTCGTTGTCCGTGCTGATCTTGATACATTCCATAACAGGCGCGGTCGTGCGCACGGCGCAAGCCTTGCTCACCTTCATCACCGCCTCCGAAAGGGATAATCCGTCGCAAACGAATTTCATCTGTCTTCCTCCTTGATAGAAAGTATATATAAGAATCTTATTTAATAATAGTAATAAGCGCTGTGGAATCGTGGACAAGCTTTTCCGCAAAAAGGGCGCTTGTCCCGATTTTTCTATATTATAACGAAAAACGCGGGAAATTTCAAGCAATTTACCCCCTTTTGGAAAAAGTAGCGCAGAATTTCACCAAACGGGGCGCGGTGGATAAAAAGTGGACAAGTTTCCGCTTTTCCACAGCGCGAATTTTCGGCGGATGGGGGTCGAAGGACGGAAACGGAAGAAAAGAGAAGGTTTTTCCACAAAAGTATCCACAATGTGGAAAAAAGCGCGCGGGTTATCCCCAAACCGTTGTAAAATCCGCAGAAAGGTGATATAATTTTCGTATGAATCAACCGGATTTCAATAAAATAAAAGAAGTTTATCGCGAGCGCGAGCATCTGTTCAAACGCTATGCGGAATTGCTTGTAAACTATAATCAACGGTATAATCTTACGTCGATTCTCGGAGAAAGAGAGATTTTATACAAACATTTTTACGATTCGCTCGCCGGATATGCGGAATTTTATGCAGACGCGGACGTCATAGAAATCGGTTCGGGAGGCGGGTTCCCGTCCATTCCCTTAAAAATAGTGAGAGAGGATCTTCGTTTCACGCTGGTGGAGAGCACGGGCAAGAAGTGCGAATTTTTAAAGGTCTGTATCGAAGAACTCGGGCTGAAAAACGTGCGGGTTATCAACAGCCGCGCGGAGGAATTGGGGAAAAATCCTCTCTTCCGCGGGAAATTCGACGCCTGTTGCGCGCGGGCAGTGGCGCGCATGAA
Organism: Bacillota bacterium; assembly: GCA_021768985.1. Taxonomy (GTDB): domain Bacteria; phylum Bacillota; class Clostridia; order Christensenellales; family Borkfalkiaceae; genus Gallimonas. The sequence continues at coordinate 3,368 of JAETTR010000077.1, read as the reverse complement.
CACGCTTGTGGAATACTGTTTGCCGTTGTTGAAGGTCGGCGGCGCGTTTTTCGCCTATAAAGGAGAGGTTTCGGAGGAGCTCGGAGAGGCGGAGAAGGCGATTTCCGTGCTCGGCGGCGGACGCGCGGAATGCGTTCGTTACGAACTGCCCGAAGAATTCGGCGCGCGCACGCTTGTAAAAATCGAAAAAATCAGACCGACGCCCGAAAAATATCCGCGCGGAAACGGCAGGGAACGAAGCAAACCCATTTGCTGAAACCGGACCGGAACGGGCGTTCGTTCCGAAAAAAGGCGAGTTTTGTAGAAAAAGGGGTTGAAAAACCCCTTTCCGTGTTATATAATAAAATAGTAAGAGTCAATTTGGAGGAATACGATTATGTGGTTGAAAAGCCTTTCCGTAACCGAGCATATCTTTTTCTGGATCGCGGTTGTCGCAAGCGCGTTGCTTCTGGTCCAGATCGTCCTGTTGCTCGTGTCCTTTGCGGGCGGCGGAGACATCGACGCGGACGGGGATTTCGATATGAACGGAGATATGGACACCGACGGCGGGCTGTCGCTCTTTTCGATCAAGACGGTCACTTCCTTTTTCGCCCTCGGCGGCTGGTGCGGGTTCGCGACGGCGAGCTGCGTGAACAACGTTTGGGCGCCCGTGCTCGTGGCGGTGGCGACGGGTTCCGTCGCGCTCGTCGGCGTGGCGTTCGCTCTGCGCGGCGTGGCGAAATTGCAATGCTCTGGCAATCTCGTCAAAGAAAAGCTTACGGGCAAGAACGCGACGGTCTACGTTTCCGTTCCCCCCGCGCGTTCGGGCAGGGGAAAGATCACGCTGACGGCGCAGGGAAAATTCACCGAGCTCGACGCCGTGACCGACGATACCGAGCGCATTCCGACGGACGAACTCGTCGAAATTCTCTCCTATCGGGAAGATTTCGTCGTAGTCGGCAGAATCAGGAAAGAAAATAAATAGAGAGGATAAGAGAATATGGAACCTGCAATTATTGCGATCATTGTCGTAGCGGTGCTCATCTTACTGTTGATCCTGCTTACCGTGGCGGTGCGGTACAAGACTTGTCCGCCCGATAAGATCATGATCATCTACGGTAAAATCCGCCCCAATCCGGACGGCACTTACCGCTCTGCGAAGTGCGTGCACGGCGGCGCGGCGTTCGTGATGCCCTTTTTTCAGAAGTACACGTTTATGGATTTGACTCCGCTCTCCATTTCGGTGGATCTGAAGAGCGCGCTCTCCAAGCAGAATATCCGGATCGACGTACCCAGCATCTTCACCGTGGGCATTTCCACCGATCCGGGCGTGATGCAGAACGCCGCCGAGCGTTTGAGAATGCTGAACCTGTCGCAGATTTCCGATCTTGCGCGGGATATTATCTTCGGTCAGCTTCGTCTCGTCATCGCGACCATGAACATCGAAGAGATCAACTCCGACCGCGATAAATTCCTCGAAGCGATCTCCCGCAACGTGGAGGGAGAGCTGAAAAAAGTGGGCTTATACCTCATCAACGTCAACGTGACGGATATTTCCGACGAATCGGGCTACATCACCGCGCTCGGAAAGGAAGCTTCGGCAAAGGCGATCAACGACGCGAAGGTTTCGGTTGCCGAAGAGGATAAAAAGGGTTCGATCGGCGAAGCGAACGCGAGAATGGAACAGCGTATCCGCGTTGCGGAAGCGGAGTCCTCGGCGATCGAGGGCGAGAACAAAGCGAAGGCGGAAATCGCGCATTCGCAGGCGGTCCTGCGCGAGAAGGAAGCGGAAGCGTTGAAGCTCGCCGTTTCCGCGGAAAAGGTACAGGCGGCGAAAGCGCTCGAAGAGAGCTACGTCGCCGAAAAAGAAGCGGAAATTTCCCGTGCGGCGCGCGAAAAGGCGACCAAGGAAGCGGACGTCATCGTCGCCGCCGATATCGAAAAGCGCAAGCTCGAAATCGAGGCGGAGGCGGTCGCCGAACAGATTCGCCGCAAAGCGAAGGGCGAAGCGGACGCGATCTTTGCCAAGATGGACGCGGAAGCCCGCGGTTTGCGCGAGAAACTCACCAAACAGTCGCTCGGTATGCGCGAGCTCGTAAAGAGCGCGGGCACCTCCGACGAAGCGGTGCGCCTGCTCATTGCCGATAAGCTCGAAGAGATCGTCGCCGAACAGGTCAAGGCGATTTCGGGCGTGAAGATCGACAAGGTGACCGTCTGGGACAACGGACAGAACGCGGACGGAAAGACCGCCACGGCGGGATTCTTATCCGGTCTGTTAAAGAGCCTTCCCCCGCTCGAAGAGCTCTATAATATGGCGGGGCTGTCGCTGCCCAAAGCGGTCGCGCCCCAAAAAGAAGAAACGAAAGAAAAGGAAATCGAAATCGTCGTGGAGCACGAGGACGAATAAGGGAAAAGAGAACCCGACCGCCGATTTCGGCGGTCGGGTATTTTTATACCGAGAATAAATCCTGCGGCGCGGAAGCGAAGCTTTCGGTCGCCACGCACAGACACTTTTCCGTTTCGATTACTTTTTTGCACGCACCGTCTTTCAGATAAAAGATCCGTCTGCCGTTGGTGCAGTACAGTCCGCCGTCCTTGCAGAGCGCGAAATCGCAGATTCCGCTTTTCAGAACTTCCGGTTTTCCGTCCGTAATCTTAACGAGCTTCCAGGAATAGGGGATAAAGCCGTAATCGGAATCCTTGCTTTTTTTGTTGCGTTTGAGTTCTTTTTCGAACTCGATCAGATTCCCGTCCACGAACAGCTTGCGGGAGTTGTTTTCCCGTCCTTTCGCGGGGTTTTCGCCGTCCGAAGTGAGCGATTTTCCCGTCATGGCGACGACGAAAAATTGAACGAACATCACGATCGCCTGTAAAATTCGGAAGGGGATCAGCAGAATATCGAGAAAGATATTCCCTTTGCGCTTGTTTTTGGCGGGGCGTTGAATGCAGTACAGCGTGCCGTCCTGCGCCTGTCTGGGCTTGACGTAAGAATATTTTTCGTCGCGCAGAACGTCCTCGATCTCCATGGTGTCCAGATTCAGACTGCAAACCGCCGCGGGGGAGAACTTGCCCGCAAACTCTCCGTCCGCTGTCCGTCCGACGCCCGCGCTGTCGAACAGGATCACGTTGGGCGAAACGCTCGAAAAACTCGGGTTCGAATCCCGCGAATCCCCGCCCGTCAGCGTTTTCAGCTCCGCGCTCGCGGCGTTCAGCGTGCCGACCGAAGCGGTAACGTCGGCGTTTTCCACCGTGACCGCAAGCACGTTTCCCGCGCGGAACAGGGTAGTAATCTGTTCGTCGGAGGAGGAAAGAATGTGCTCCTCGGGCGCTTTTTCGTTTTCGATATCTTTGCGGTAAACGCCGGAGGAGCCGTTGACCGTGAAAGAATA
>JAETTR010000076.1 GCA_021768985.1 Bacillota bacterium | reverse complement strand
GTGACCTGTCAGAACGAGCGGAGCCAGTTGCAGAATAAAGAAATGGCGTTCAAATATCTGCGTTCGAAGCTGCTCGAAAAGCAGATCGAACAGCGCATGGCGGACGAAGCCGCGCTGAAAGGGGAAACGAAAAAGATCGAATGGGGTTCGCAGATCCGGTCCTACGTGTTCTGCCCGTACACGCTGGTGAAAGATCACCGCACGGGGTACGAAATGGGCGACGTGCAGGCGGTTATGGACGGCGAGATTCAGGGCTTTATCATTGACTACTTAAAGAAGAGTTGATCGGTTTGCATAATGGAAACATATCGGAAGAAACTTAATCCCATTATTTTAGGTATCGAATCTTCGTGCGACGAGACGGCGGCCGCGGTGATCCGCGGTCGCAAATTGCTTTCCGACGAAATCATCTCTTCCGCGTCCGTGCAGGCGCAATTCGGCGGGGTCGTGCCCGAGATCGCCTCGCGCGTTCATACCGACGCGGTGGACGAGGTCGTTTCTCGTGCATTGAAGAATGCGGGAGTACGTAAAGAGGAGCTCGACGTGGTTGCCGTAACGTACGGCGCGGGGCTGTTGGGCGCGCTTCTCGTGGGCTTATCTTTTGCAAAAGGACTTGCAATGGGATTGAATATTCCGCTGATCGGGGTAAATCATATCCGCGGTCACCTTGCCGCGTGTTATCTCGAAGACGATACGCTGAAGCCGCCCTTTATAACATTGCTCGCAAGCGGGGGACATACGGCGATTATTTACGTAAAGACGGAAACGGAGTTCGAGGTGCTCGGCGCCACGCGGGACGACGCCGCAGGCGAAGCGTTCGATAAAGTCGCGCGGGTGCTTTCGCTGCCTTATCCGGGCGGTCCGCACGTGGAAAAGCTTGCGCGGGAAGGCGAGGATAGCATTCCGTTTCCCAGGATGCTGAAGGGTTTGGGCGGATATGATTTTTCATACAGCGGATTAAAGACTTCGGTCATCAATTACGTGCATTCCAAGGAACAGAAGGGGGAAGCGTGGAGTCGGGCGGACGTAGCGTGTTCTTTCCAGAAAGCCGCGCTCGATATACTTGCGGAGAAAGCGGCGGAAGCCGCGCATGAGAAGGGCGTGCAAACGATCGCCGCGGGCGGGGGAGTGATCGCGAACGGATATCTGCGGGATAAGCTCGTCACCGTCTGCAACGCCGCGAAATTAAAGCTTGTGCTTCCCGAGCGCAGACACTGTACCGATAACGCGGCTATGATCGCCGCCGAAGGGTTGGTGCAATATCGGGCGGGCAACTTTGCGCCGCTTTCGCTCAATGCTCAGGCGAGCATTTCGTTACGCTAAATGTTTAAAGCGCCTTTGCGGATTTCCGCAAAGGCGCTTGTCTTCATTCTGATTGGTTATTGAACGGTTGAGTGATCGGATGCAAGCACGACGTAATTTTCGGACGTCTTGCTCTCGCCGTTCCGTGTATAGGAAATACTGATCGTGTCGCCAGCGCGTACCCGCAGGAGCAAATCGGAAATATCGAAATTCCGTAAAATATCGTATTTCTCGGTTCCGATTGTCAGACTCGTTATGATGTCGCCCGAGGTAAGACCCATCTTTTCCGCAATCGACCCGCTATCAACGGAATTCAGGCAAACGTTTTCGATGATCGTTCCGCGTCCGTTCGCCGCATCGTAAACGTATCGGGAGTTCTTTGCTTCCACCTGTATGCCGAGGGTGATCTTATAAGCCCCGTTCGTCGTTTCGTCGCCGTCTTTCGCATAATGCAAGATATTGTCGACCGTACCCTGCACGATGCTGATCGGAATCGCATAGTTGATATTCTGGTCCTCGGTATTGCCCGCATTGGTGATGCCGATCAGTTCGCCTTTTTCGTTGAAAAGTCCGCCGCCCGAGTTTCCGCTGTAAATGGAAGTGTCGATGCGCAGGCAACGGTAGTAACGCGCGGTACCGTCAATTTTCAGCGCGATATATTCGTTGTCCACGCTTACGATGCCCTTGGTAACGCTGATCCCTTCGCCTTCGGTATTCCCGATCGCCATTGCCGATTCGCCGACTACGTATCCTTCGGAAAGGGTAACCTCCCGAATATCTTCGTTGATCGCAAGCAGATCGCCCGTGTTCGCTTTCAGCACGGCGAGATCTGCGGTAATCGATCCGCCGACAAGTTCGCATTCGATTGCATATTCTCCGAAATCGTAAAGACTGTAACCGTAAGTTTCGTCTTTTTGTTCGGTCGCTTTCGGCGCGCCTTCGCTGCCGTATAAATAGCAGTAGACGTCCTTTGCAAGGTATCCGCCGTTCGCCGCTTCGTCCGACTTCCCGTTATAGACGACGTGGTAGTTCGTTACGATATAGGTGTCGTCGCCGTCGATTTCATAGATGACCGCCGAGCCTTGCGCGACGGAAAGGGAATACGTTTTCGAGGAGCCTCCGCTCCAACTCCAGCCCCAAGACGGGGTGGACGAGGAGGTGACGAACGTACTGTATACTTTCAGCGAGGACTGCAGACAGGTGCCGACAACCGCTGTGGAGTTGGCTTCCGTGGAAGCAAAATAAAGTTCCAAAAAATCCGCATAGGTCGTTTCGCCGTACTCTTCCACGTATTTATCGTAGATTTCATCGATCGAGGGCGAGGTGACCTGTCCGTCCGCGCCGTCTTTTCCGTTGCGCACGGTTAAAGTTTCTTCTCTGCCGTCGGAATAGGTTACGGTATATTGGGTGCCCGATTCCGTCGTACCCGCGGGACTGATGGAAGTAACGTACGCCTGTTGCGACGAGCACCCCGCAAAGCAAAGTGACAGAGAGAGCGCCACGAGCGCGCCTGTGACAATTTTCGTTCTCTTTTTCATAAAATGTTCCTCGCTTGATTATTGGAAGCTTTACAACTATAATATAACCACATTTTTTATAATTATCTCATTTTTTTACGCAAAAAAAATAATAAATTGGTTAAAACTGCGTGAAAAAGTTGCTCATCGGTATAACTTTTGCAACTTTGCAAACACTGCTTTCGGGCGGTAATATATGGGAAATCAAACGATTTATTTTCGCAAACAGCCGCGCATCGTCGCAACGAGCACGATCGCGGGCACGAAAGAATGCGAGGGCATAATCGGTCGGTATGTGGAAACGGCGCTTTCGGACGATATGTACGGAGAAACGACCTACGAAAAGGCGGAATGTAAAATGCTTTCGCATGTGATCGACGGCGCGATCACGAACGCGGGCGTCAATCGCGACGAGGTGGATATGATCGTATCGGGCGATCTTCTGAACCAGATCATTTCCGCGAGCTTTGCGGCGCGCGATTTTTCCATACCGTTTCTCGGCGTTTACGGCGCGTGCTCCACAATGGCGGAAAGCCTTGCCGTAGCCTCCGCGTTTGTGGACGGCGGGTTCTGCAAACGGGTGGTCGCGGCGACGGGGAGCCATTTTGCTTCCGCCGAACGGCAGTACCGCTATCCGTTGGAATTGGGCTGCACCCGTCCTCCGCAGGCGCAATGGACGGTTACGGGTGCGGGCGGCGCGCTCGTCTCGGCGGACGGAGACGGTGTTCGCATCACGGCGGCGACGCTCGGGAAAGTCGTGGATTTCGGCGTGACGGACGTAAACAACATGGGCGCGGCGATGGCGCCCGCCGCGGCGGATACCATTCTCGCGCACTTCCGCGGAACAAAGGAAGATCTCGAGCAGTACGACCTGATCGTTACGGGGGATCTCGGCGCGCTCGGAAGCCGTATTTTGAAGGACCTGACGTGGGAAAAGGGGTTGGATATTTCCGCGAATCACGTCGATTGCGGGGAAATCATTTACAACGTGATCGAGGACGAGTTTCAGGGCGGAAGCGGGGCAGGTTGTTCTGCGGTCGTGCTTAATTCTTATCTCTATTCCAAGATGATGGCGGGCTCATTGAAAAAAATACTGTTCGTGGCGACCGGAGCCTTGCTCTCACCCGTATCTTCGGGACAGGGCGAAAGCATTCCCTGTATCGCGCACGCGGTCGTTCTGGAACGCTGAATTTCCCCGAAAGGGGTACATAGGGGTTTGCTATGGAATATCTCGACATTCTGTTCATGTTTTTAAAGGCGTTTGCCGTAGGCGGATTGATCTGTACGATTGCGCAAGTGATCATCAATTTTACCGATCTCACTGCGGGAAAGATTCTCGTTTCGTTTATGCTGGCGGGAATCGCGCTCACCGCGTTGGGGCTGTATCAGCCGCTTGTCGAATTTGCGGGCGCGGGCGCGACCGTTCCCATTTCCGGATTCGGGTATCTGCTTGCCAACGGCGCGATGCGCGGCGCGCAGGAAGGGCTTTTCAAAGCGCTTACGGGCTCTCTCGCCGCGGCAAGCGCGGGCGTTTCGGCGGCGGTCGTATTCTCTTTTATCATGGCGCTGATCTTCAAATCGCATACGAAACACAACTGAAAATTTATTTCAATCTTTAGTCATGGAAAAAAATGACAATATATTTAATTGAATTTGCGTTCAAGACTTGCATTTTCACTGCGAATATGTTAAAATTGTATTAATTTCTGTCGAACTATGTCGAAAAGATAGTTTGACGGATTTGCTGAAAAGGAAAGGACAAAACTGAATGGGTAAATATTTCGGAACGGACGGTTTCCGGGGAGAAGCAAACGTGACCTTGAACGCCGATCAGGCGTATGCCGTCGGGCGGTTTCTCGGGTTTTATTTTAATGAGTTAAAACGGCGGAAAGGAGATCATACTCCTGCAAAGATCGTCATCGGAAAGGATACGCGCCGCTCCAGCTACATGTTCGAATATACGCTTGTTTCGGGGCTGACCGCCTCGGGCGCGGATGCTTATATGTTGCACGTGACGACGACGCCCTCCGTTGCATACGTGGCGCGCGTGGACGGGTTTGACTGCGGGATTATGATTTCCGCAAGCCACAATCCCTATTACGACAACGGGATCAAGCTGATTAACGGCAACGGCGAAAAGATGGACGAGGAAACAATTTCGCTCGTCGAAGACTATCTGGACGGCAAGCTTGAATTATTCGGACAGAAATTGGAGTCTCTTCCGTTCGCTACGCGGGATCAAATCGGGAAAACGTTCGACTACGCGTCGGGCAGAAACCGCTACATTGCCTATCTGATTTCGCTCGGAATGTATTCTTTCCGCGGAATGAAGGTGGGACTTGACTGCGCAAACGGCAGTAGTTGGAATATCGCCAAATCGGTGTTCGAAGCGCTCGGCGCGACGACTTACGTAATCAATGCGGAGCCGGACGGGCTGAATATTAATAAGAACGCGGGCTCCACGCACATCGAGGGCTTGCAAAAGCTCGTGAAAGAAAAGAAGCTCGACGTCGGTTTTGCCTACGACGGCGACGCGGACAGATGTCTTTGCGTCGATGAAAAGGGGAACGTCGTCACGGGTGACCATATTCTTTATATATACGCGTTGTATATGAAGCAACGGGAGAAGCTGGTTACGAATACGGTCGTCACCACGGTTATGTCCAACTTCGGATTGTATAAGGCGTTTGACGCCGCGGGCATCGATTACGCGAAAACGGCGGTGGGCGATAAGTACGTTTACGAGCACATGACGAAGCACGGAAACCGCATCGGCGGCGAACAATCCGGACACATTATTTTTTCGAAATATGCCACGACGGGTGACGGAATTCTGACGAGTTTGAAGATCATGGAAGTCATTATGGCGCGCAAAACGACGCTGTCCAAGCTTGCAGAACCCGTGAAGTTCTATCCGCAGGTGCTGATCAACGTAAAAGTGAAGGATAAGAGAGCGGCGCAGGACGATCCCGACGTCAGGAAGGCGGTGGAGAACGCCGCCGCGGCTTTGGGAGACAACGGCAGAATTCTCGTTCGCGAGTCGGGCACCGAGCCTGTCGTACGCGTCATGGTTGAGGCGGAATCCGAGCGTATTTGCAATAAATTCGCGAAGAGCGTCGTTTCGGTTATCAAAGACAAAGGTCACGCGATATAATATAGAGGGTGGCTTTATGTGTGGAATCGTAGGATATATCGGAAAGAAACAGGCTGCGCCCGTTCTTTTAGACGGGCTTTCGAAACTCGAATACCGCGGGTACGACTCTGCGGGACTTGCCGTACGCGATGACGATGGTATGATCCGCATCGTAAAAACGAAGGGCCGATTGCAGGCGCTCGTCGAAAAGACGGACGGCGGAAACGCGCTTCATGGGACGAGCGGAATCGGTCATACGCGGTGGGCGACGCACGGCGAGCCTTCGGAGATCAACGCGCATCCCCACGTGAGCGACGGCGACAATATCGTACTCGTCCATAACG
>JAETTR010000075.1 GCA_021768985.1 Bacillota bacterium | reverse complement strand
AAACTTCACTTTGAGCCTTTCGCTTGCGCAAAAGGCAATTGCGTTCCGTTGTCGCTCCTCTTTCCGTAAAAATACGTGCGTCTTTTTACGGAAGCCTTTCAGTTTTGGCAGTTGATTCAGTTGCAGCGCGTGTGCTTGTCGTGGCGGCGCGAAGCGCCGCCACTTGTATCAAAGACAAGCACACGCGCTGCTGCCACTACCGAAAGTTTAGGGGTAGTTAAGGGAGAGTGGATCGGTATGAAAAAAGGCATGATTTCTCATGCCTTTGGTGAAAGCGTTCGGTTGTTATATTTGCGTTATCCGTAAATAGCGTTATACCTCATTCGCATTTTGATAAAGTATTCGTAAACAGTCGCTTGCGCTCGTTCAAGGATTCTTCCGATTTCGGGATAGCTCAATCCTGCCATGCGGCATTCAAGCGCGATTCGCATATTATCCGTCAGATTCAAGCTCTCTACGATTTTATCGCATTGCTCATAATCTTGCTTGATTTCTTCATTCATTTCGACTGTGGGTTCGCTTTTCCGCGTTAATGCTTCAAGGCTGATATTACGGTAACGGTCTCTCGTCTTTCTGTTTATCAGCTTGTTCATCTTTCTGATGCAGGCAATCTGGACAGTGATCTTCTTTCCTTTCTTGGTATAACCTATCACGTCGTACAAATGCTTCCCGTAGTGCTCGCAGAGACACAACGCGCATTCCTGTACCAAATCGTATCCGTCACTTAATACGCGGGTTACGTCGTTTTTGTTCAGGATGTCCTTATACAGATCAATGTACATCTTCTGCATCTGCGTTCCCATATAGCTTATGAGATACCGCGTTTCCGCAAACGCTATGATTTCCGCCATAGCGAATACGTTGTCCGATGAAATTTCTTCTTTCATTACTTCGTAATTGAGGAATGTGCTTTTGTTGTTCATTTTGGATATACCTCCGAGATTTTGATTTTGCCTTTTCGGCAGGGCAACGAAGGCATAGGACTTCATTCGGGATTAAGTTGTTGTTCGTCTTGTTTCCGAAGTCAACGGTAGCAATGATTATGTGATGCGGGAAAGGGAAGTGAGCCTACCACCAAAAAATTGCATAAAAAGAAAAAACACCGAACGTAAAAGCTCGGTGATGAAATACGGGAAGTTCGGTTACAAATTCAAAGCAATTTTTTGCCCGTTGACTTCGGGGAAGGACTATGCAACGATAAGCCCAACGAAAAGGAAAAATTTCGGAGTACATGAAAAAAGCCCCGTGACAAGATACTGTTTCGTATTTTGCCACGGGGCTATTGATTATAAAGGAAGAACCAGCCAAAACTCTTTGCTATTCACAAAAAGGTTCGACTGGTTCCATTCTGGTGCACTTTCAGGGACTCGAACCCTGGGCCCAATGATTAAGAGTCATTTGCTCTACCAACTGAGCTAAAAGTGCATGAATGGTGGTCCATCCGAGATTCGAACTCGGGACACCTTGATTAAAAGTCAAGTGCTCTGCCAACTGAGCTAATGGGCCGGGTGGCTGGGGTGGCTGGATTTGAACCAACGAATGCCGGAATCAAAATCCGGTGCCTTAACCTCTTGGCTACACCCCAAAAAGTGGGGCGGGCGACGAGAATCGAACTCACGACCTCCAGGGCCACAATCTGGCGCTCTAACCAACTGAGCTACACCCGCCATATATTTGGTGCGCCTGAAGAGATTCGAACTCCTGACACACGGCTTAGAAGGCCGTTGCTCTATCCACCTGAGCTACAGGCGCATAACATTTGACTCGCCTCGAAGTTTCGCACATCTCTCAATTTGCGAAAAATTGGAGCGGGTGATGGGAATCGGACCCACGCAGCCAGCTTGGAAGGCTGGAATTCTACCATTGAACTACACCCGCATTCGTCAACGCTTGTATATTCTATCAAATCTCGAAATAGAAGTCAATTATTTTAGCGCCGATTTCGGCAATTTTTTCTGAAAAAATTTCTGCCTTTCGTTCGGAGCTTTTGATTTCGTCTCGATCGGTTTTTGCAAAGAACGAACATTTTTATTCTGCGGAAAAATTCGTTTTTCTTTTTGAACAATTTTCTTTTATTTATGATATAATAGAAATGGCTAAAAAATTCAAACTCAAAAACGATTGGGGATAAGATAAGAAGATGAAGACCTTATACGTTTCCGATCTGGACGGAACGTTGTTGACGAAAGAGGAAAATATTTCCCAATACAGCCGCGAAAAGCTGAACCGTCTGATTTCGGCGGGTATGTTGTTCACGGTTGCTACGGCGCGTTCCGTGAGCAGTGCGCGCTACGCCGTGCGCGGATTAAACGTGTCCGCACCTGTCGTGCTCTATAACGGCGGACTTGTATACGATTTCCGCTCGGGCGAAACGCTTCGCGCCGTTTTGTTTGCAGACGATATCAAAGCATACGTGCTTTCCGTGCTCCGCGAACGCGGGATCATGCCGTTTGTATTCAGCGCGTTTTCCGACCGCGAGCGGGTTGCGTGGGTGGCGGGACAGGAGTCGATCGGCATGGTGCGGTATTTGTACCGCCGTAAGGACGATCCCCGCATGGAACCGGTGAACTCCGAGCGCGAGATGTTGGACGGAAATACCTTTTATTTTAAATGTATCGGACCCAAAGAACAGCTCGAGAGCGCCTGGAACGTTTTGAAATACGATCCGCGCGTGATCTGTATTTTCCATCAGGAAACCTATCAGAACGATTTCTGGATGGAGATTTCCCCGCGCGAGGCGACGAAGGCGAACGCCGTGGCGTTTTTACAACGTCAGCAGGGTTGCGATCGCACGGTATGCTTCGGGGATTCTTCCAACGATTCGGATATGTTCGACGTATGCGATGAAAAGTATGCGGTGCAAAACGCGGACGACTGGCTGAAAGAAAAGGCGACGGGCGTCATCGGGTACTGCGAAGAGGACGGCGTTGCCAAGTGGCTCGTCGAGCACTCCGGATACTAATACGGAAAGAAGTAGATTCCGCGGAACCCGAGATAAAAACAGTAAACGTTGAATACGCCGATCAGCGGCATTAAAATCATAAAGGTGAGATTGCTCAAACGGAATTTCAGGACAAACATGGTCACGTAGACGGCGATCGCGCCGCCCATGACCGCCGCAAGCAGAAGCTTTCCGTCGCCCTTGGGCGGTTCTCCGTCCTCCCAGGCGTCGCGCTGGGTTTTCAATAGGCGGAACGCATAAAAGTTGACCGCAAAAATATATACGAGAAAGAGCGCGTATAAAATCGACATAACCCTATTATGCGCTTTTCCTTCGTTTTTTTCCGTTTTTCGCATGCCGAGAAACGGAATTTTTTAAAATTTCCCGCTCGGGCGCGACCCGAAAATCGCTTTGCAAAAAAACTCTTTACATTTTTTATGTTTTGTGATATAATAATTGGCAATTATAAAAAGGGAGTATCATGATATGCGCTGTATGTTTTGTAACTGCACCGAGAGCAAAGTAATCGATTCGCGCTCCGCCGACGATGATAAAACCATTCGCCGCCGTCGGGAATGCATGGGGTGCGGGCGGAGATTCACGACTTACGAAACCATTGAAATCGCGCCCGTTCTCGTTGTGAAATCGGACGGCAACCGTCAGGCGTTCGACGTGGGGAAGATCAAACGCGGCATTATTAAATCGTGCGAGAAGCGCCCCGTGCCGATCGAGAAAATCGACGAACTCGTGGACGACATCGCGAAGCGCGTGTATAACTCCATGGAGCAGGAAGTTTCCTCCAAAGAAATCGGCGAGATGGTGATGGAGGGATTGAAGAGTCTCGACGAGGTTGCGTACGTGCGTTACGCTTCGGTGTACCGTTCCTTTAAAGATATTTCGTCCTTTATGGCGGAATTGCAGAAGATGATGGAAAAGAAAGGCGATTGAAAAGAATGTCTTTGAAACAGGTAAAAATCGGAAACGTCGTGCTGGGCGCGGGGCATATCCCCGTGCAGAGCATGACGACGGAAAGAACGGGCGACGTGGAAAAAAGCGTCGCTCAAATTTTGCGCCTCGAAGAAGCGGGGTGCGAGATCGCGCGCGTCGCCGTGCCCGAGGAAGAGGACGCCCGCGCCATTGCGAAGATCAAGGAAAAGATTCATATCCCGTTGGTGGCGGACGTGCATTTTTCCGCCCGGCTCGCCGTGCTCGCGGTGGAAGCGGGGGCGGATAAGCTTCGGATCAACCCCGGCAATATCGGCGGGGAGCGGGAAATTTCGCTCGTGGCGGATTGCTTGAAGGCGCATAAAATTCCCGTGCGCGTGGGGGCGAACACGGGGAGCATCGAGCCCCGTTATCTAAAAAAGTACGGCAGAAGCGCGGAGGCGCTCGTGCTCTCCGCGCTCGAAAACGTTTCCATGCTCGAAAAGCGCGGGGTGGAGGATATCGTCGTTTCGGTTAAGGCGAGCGACGTGCCGCTCACCGTGGCGGCGTATACGCTCCTTGCCGAGCGCTGTCCGTATCCTCTGCATGTCGGCGTGACGGAGGCGGGCACCGAGCGCACGGGAGTTTTGAAGAGCGCGGCGGGGATCGGTGCGCTGTTGCTGAAGGGAATCGGGGATACCATCCGCGTTTCGCTGACCGCCGACCCCGTAAAGGAAGCGGAGTACGGGCATGAGATTTTGCGCGTCTGCGGACTGGAAGAGGACTACGCGGAGGTCGTTTCCTGCCCCACCTGCGGGCGGTGCCAATACGATTGCATGGGGCTTGCGGAGAAGGTTTCCGAACGGGTCAAGCGGGTCAGGAAGAAGCTGAAAATCGCCGTTATGGGTTGCGTGGTAAACGGACCGGGCGAGGCGAAGGGGTGCGATCTCGGGATCGCGGGCGGAAAAGAATATTGCGTGATTATGGAAAAGGGCAGGGAAAACGAGCGGGTTCCCGCAAAGGACGCGGAGGGCGCGTTCTTCGCGCGGCTCGAAGCGCTGCTCGGGTGAACGAATGAAGAGCAAAGATTATTTGACGGAAATCAGAAGGGCGGCGGGATTGCAACGGGCGGTCCTGCGCAAAATCGAGGTAAAACAAGACGTTGCGACTTATTTTCTCGCAACCGATCTGAATTATAAGCAGGAGGACATCGACTACGCCCGTTCGGTATCCCAGCGGTATACGCCTGCGGGACTGACCGCGGACGTGAAGGTCATGAAGGCGGTGCCGAGCGCGGAGGGGATCCGGCAGGGGATTCTCGATATCTTAAAGACCCGCTTCCCCGCGGTGGCGGCGTTCGTCGCGCCCGAGCACGTGGAAGTCGATCCCGAGACGGGCGGCGGCAGATTTTTTATCGGCGTCGGAGAAGTGGAACGCGGACAGTTTTCCGCCGACGGCGTGCTCGACGCCCTTTCTTCGGAACTGGGCAGAAGCTTCTGCGGAGTGTGGCACGGGGAGTTCCGATATCTCGAAAAAGAGAAGGGCGAGATCGAGCGGGAAGAGCTTCCGCCCGAAGAGCTCGTTGCGGCGCCGCGGTTTTTCAAGGTGGAAAAGTACGAGGAGATCGACGGCGGAAATCCCAAACACGCGATCTATATCGCCGATCTTGAGAAGGAGATGCAGGGCGTTACGGTGTGCGGCGTGGTGACCTATGCGGAGGAGCGGCTCACCAAAAAGGAAAAACCCTATTTTTCGTTCACGATATCGGACGGCTCGGGGCAGATGCGGATCGCCTATTTTACGCATAAGACCACGCTCGAAAAGATACGGGAGATTAAGGTCGGCGACAGCATTTGCGTGACGGGGGATAACGAACTCTATAACGGTTCGCTCTCCTTCCGCGCGCGCATGATCGACTACGGCAGTCAGCCCGAGGGCTTCGTGCCCGAGGCGCGCCCCTCCCGCCCCGTGCCCGCAAGATACCGCACGGTGTTCCCCGCGCCCATTACCGATTACGTGCAGAGCATGCTGTTCGAAGAAGAGACGGAGTATCCGGAGGAGTTCAAGGCGCGGGATTTCGTCGTGTTCGACCTTGAAACCACGGGTTTGAACTGTAATCCGACCTCCGGCTCCATGGACCGGATTATCGAGATCGGCGCGGTGAAAATAAAGAGCGGAAAAATTTGCGAGAAGTTTTCTTCCTTCGTCGCCTGCCCCGTGCGGCTGAGCAACGAAATCGTAAATTTAACGGGGATTTCCGATGACATGCTCGTCGGCGCGCCCGTGATTTCGGACGTGCTCGCCGACTTTTACAAGTTTGCGGCGGGGAGCTCGCTCGTGGGGCACAACGTGCAGTTCGACTATAAGTTCGTGCGGCATTACGGCGAACGGGACGGATATCTGTTCGATCAGCGCACCTACGATACGGTAACGTTTTCGCAGGAAAT
>JAETTR010000074.1 GCA_021768985.1 Bacillota bacterium | reverse complement strand
TAACACCTGAAATGCGTTTCACGTAATGCACGGGAAAGCTTGCCGAAATATCCGTGTTTTCTTCGGAAGTTGCCGTTATAATTACGGGTTCACCGAATACTTGTTTTACCGTTATGCTTGCGGTTAACGATCCCGCACTGCTTTGCGATACCGTTACGTAATCCGAAACCGCTTTCCCGTTCGCCCAAGCCGAAGAAGCATTCTCGAATTTTGCCGAATATCTTACGGCTTTATTAGTTGCTTCTTCGGGCTCTATGATTGCCGTAACGGTATACGCGCTGTCTGCCTGAGGTTCGATTCCGTATTCGCTGTATTCCTCTTCGGGAATAACCGCACTTAAAAGCCGAATCCCGCTTCCTTTCACTTCCGAAGGAAGCAACGAGCCGCCCGCGCCGACATTATCTTCGCCGTTGTCGCCGCCCGTCTGATCCTCGTCGGGATCCTTCGGCTGGTTGGTTGCCGTGCCGCCGAACCATTCCGAGGGTTTTAACCCTTGCCCTGCGGGCGTACAGTATTGTAACACCGCCATTACGATTGCGCCGATCATAACGAGCATGAGAACGATCGCTACGACCCGCATGATGAGCGAGCTCGCGCCGCTCTTTGCCTTTTGATACTTCTTTGCCATTTTTGCACCTCACAATTTTTATTTTTCAATTCGCCTGGCAAGCGGAATTGACGTTGTTAGGTACAATTCTTCTGCTTCTTTTCCTTTCTCCTGTCATCGGCGGGGCGATTTCGCCGCCGCCGAATCAGAAGAATTGTAGCCGATCGGCGGGTTTAGCCCGATCCTCGGCATATTATTTGTCTGCTTCTTTAAAAAATTCCGTTGCGAGCTCGCGGATCTTCGTTAAGCTCGTTGCCAGGGGAACGATCTGCACGCGCTTATCGTTCTGCATGGCAACGCTGTAACGGTTTTTGCTTTGCCGTGTAATCAGAACGGTGCCCGTGAGGATCTTCTGCTGCGGCTTCGGAATCGAAATGCGGTAGTTCAGGCAATCGCCATACCCGCCGTAATAATTATCGTCGCGGATCGTCGGTTCCCGTTTCTCGTTCTTCGGAAGTTCGTAGCGGAAGAACGCCATGCCGCCGAGTCCGTAGTTCTTTTTATCGAATCCGTAAATGCTGAAACTGCTATCGATTTCCATGTAAATCTCCTGTGATGGGGGAGGGTTCCCCGTGTTGGCGCTTGCGATCGGGGAGTTCGACGTCGGCGAAATCCCCGACGTACGGGGATTCAGAATCGAACGTGCCCGGGCGAACTTCCCTGCGGCGGCTACGTAAGTATATGGCAGGGTAGTTGCTTTGCCTGATCGGTTGACGGTTTCGCTGACGGCTCCGCCGTTTCGTAATACTCGATTTCGATATACACGCGGAACAGCTCCGAACTGCCGCGGTTCGGGTAGAATCCCGAAATGCAAACGTACTTTACGTTCGGTTGCCCGCGGAGTGAATTATAATAGCTACTCGCTATCTGACATTCGGGCTTCGTTCCCGTTATTCTAATCTTCATACTAAACTCCTATGCGAGCACGTCGCCCGCGAGCTTACAGGCGCGGAGCGCAGCTGCGGCGTTTATTACCGCAACGCCTTCGATTCCGCCCGTTTCCATAAATGCTTTTTTCACTGCTTCGGCGAGCTCCTGCGCCTGATCTTGCTGTAATTTCATTTGCGCCCGCACAGAAGCGAGCGTCTTTTCCAAGCCGCGAACTTCGGCGCTTTTTGTTTCTTCGATTACTTTCATGCACTTTCTCCTTTGGCTTTTGAAATTTTATCGCAGACTTCCGCAAAGCTTTCCGTTACTTCGGATCCGAAAATCGCGCGCCCGCTCTTCGTTTGCCCGAACTCGATAAACGCGTGGTTATGATCTTCGATTACCGAAATGATCTCCCCAACGGCGATCAGCCGCTTAAACGCGCTTCCGTCTTTTCGGGTACAGGTGACTTCGATAAATCCGTTCATTTATCCCTCACTTAATCATTTCAAGAAAATTCTTGAATAGTATTTTCTCTGTTTCTTTTTGGTGTGCTTCCAGAGCTTTGAGCAGGGCAATCGTTGCCGAGTTCGTGCAGTTCCGTAACGCAACGATTCTCGCCTTATAGTCATCGCGATCTTCACCGTGTTCCAACTCTCCGACCGAGATTAACGAAAAGCAATTCGTTAAAATTTCCGTCACTTCGCCGTCTATCGTGTTCTCGATCCGAATTTTAAATGCCTTATCTTTCATACAATTCTCCTTTGATTTCGTAGCCGATCGGCGGAGTCGAACCGCCTATTGTCCGTTATCGGCATGGTACCGAAGAGCTTTTCCGCCCCTCGGAAACGTATTACTTGCCGTGATTACTTCCAACCGCAAGGCAAATGACGGATCCAACAATACAACAGACGACGATCGAGATCATAGCCCATAACACGATTTTTTCGCTCCTTTGGGGGCGATTTTTTTATGCTGTTCGCCCCCGATCTGCGCGCGCTCTCCCGAAAAAAGACAAAAAAACGATATTTTTCCCTCTCCCACAAGGCAAAAAATACCGTTCCTCATATCTATACAACGAACAGTACCCCTCGGGTATTGGTTTTCACCTCTTCCTTTTTCCTTTTCGTTGGTAGATTTGTTAAGTTGTCAGTGGGAGATGTTTTAGATACCCATTTACGGGTATTTTCTGCATTATAATACCCATAAATGGGTTTTGTCAAGAGTTTTATGCAAATTTGTGTAAAATATTTGCAGAGGTGGAAAAATGCGACTGAAAGAACTAAGGCTTGAAAGGAATCTTACCCACTGGGACGTTGCAAAAGGAATACAGACAGGACAAAGTAATATTGGACGTTGGGAAAACGACGAAGTAATACCAAATTCCGATTTTGTTGTAAAGCTTGCAGATTTCTTCTGCGTATCAACTGATTATTTATTGGGTAGGAGCGACGAGCTGGGGAACGTGGTGATAGGATCGGAGAATCATTTTGAAACTTCGCCCCTGGAACAACGGTTGATCCTTGATTTTCGCAAGCTCCCGCCGAATATGCAGGATAATTTTTCCGCGCTCTTCCATAATCTTGCCATGGGCGCGTAAACGGCAATTACTTTTTACCGATAAAAAGTAATTGAAAAACGTCGGAAAAAATATGGTAAAATCCCCCTAAATCAATTTAGGAGGATTCTACCAATGACAGAGCTCGAAAAAAAACGATATGGGGGTGTATCAATGTTCTAACGGCAATGATCTACCGTAGCGAAACTTCCGCCGAATCGAAAGAGGGATTCGCGGGAACACAGCCAATGAGGGGAGGGGCGGAACAGCTTACTCGATTGTTGGCGGAC
The DNA here is from genome assembly GCA_021768985.1 of Bacillota bacterium. Classification (GTDB taxonomy): domain Bacteria; phylum Bacillota; class Clostridia; order Christensenellales; family Borkfalkiaceae; genus Gallimonas. The sequence continues at coordinate 3,104 of JAETTR010000074.1, read as the reverse complement.
ACGCAGAAGGGCGGGGAAACGATTCCCGCAATTCAAACAAAAGGTGAAAAAAACATAAAAGCATTTTTGAGAAGTCACCAAAAGGAGATTTCTCAAATGGATAACAAAATTCAGAAACGTATTATAAAAGCATTAAACAAACCGCCGCGCTTTCATAATCGAGTTTACGAGAAGCGCGCTACGATTGCAGGAATCGATATCTGCGGATATGCAGGAAATCCCGATGAATGCGTTTCGCGGTTTATGGAAGATCTTGCGCAAAAGCTTTTTGGCGCGGGTGCATTTCCTGACACACATATCAGCAAGCTCCCGACGAATTTTCACGAGTTTGCCATGTACTATTTCGATACCGTGCGCAAACGGAAAAACGTGGATCAAACGCATTCTTCGGATATGAATCGGTATAAGAATCATATCAAACCTCGATTTGAGCATTTTCAGCTCCGATTCATTACGCCCGAGCATTGTCAGAAGCTCATCGACGATCTTGAAGAAAGGGGAATATGGAAGACGTCGAAAGAAGTATTTTCCCTGATGAATAGCATATTTACCTATGCCGTCGATCGCGGCGCGCTTACTCTGAACCCGATGAAAACCGTCGTGCACTTGATTAAGGAAGGTGATCACGGTCATGCGTTCTCGCTCGAAGAGGAGAAAGCTCTGTTCGATAAAACTTACGGTACGGAATATCAGATGATGTTCGCCGTCGTGCTCTATACGGGTATGCGCCCGAACGAGATCAAGACGGCTTCGATCATAGGCAATTTTCTGTATGTGCAGAACAGCAAGCAAAAGAATGCAAAGACGGGTGATATCAAATGGAAAAGGATTCCAATCTGCCCAATGCTTGCGCCCTTTCTCGAAGGGGTTTCGGAGATCGATATGTATACCGACGAAACAATGCGGGGGAAAATCAAGCAACTTTTTCCCAATCATATATTGAAGGATCTTCGAAAGACATTTTACACTCGTTGCGAAACATGTAAGGTTGAGGATAAAGCGCGCGACTATTTCGTGGGGCATTCACAGGGGAAGCGGCATGACGCTTATTCAGAACTCCCCGACGAGTATCTGATTGCAGAGGCAAATAAGCTCTCATATCCGTTAGAAGTCAAGATCGCCCGCGTATTTGCCCCCAAGAAAAATCGTTATGGACTTGCAAAAGCGCGTGGAAAAGCACCAAAACCGCGTTTTTTGCCCGAAAATAGATAAAAAAACCCATTAAAATCGTTTGCCGATTTTTTTATTAGGCTTCGATTCCCGTACGGGTCACCATGCTCAGTCTAAATCGAATATTTCACAATATTCGGCTTAGGCTGATTTTTTTATGCTTTTAAAACGCATAGCCCATAAAAATAGTCGCGATATTGTAATCACGGCTAATCCATTTGTTATAGGCGTTTAATCGGCAAATGCTTCATTGTATTTTCGTTGCAAGATCAATCGGCTACGCCACACAGTCGTGTTATTGACGCATAGCAATCGGGCAATCTCGCATACTCCCATACCTTTCAGATAGCAGTTCAATGTTTGCTTTTGCTTCTTCGTCAAGTGCATTTTGCGGATGATTCGCTCTACACGCTTATGGCTCTGTTCGGTCGTATCTTCCTCGAACGGTTCGGGCACCTTGACCGTATCTGTGCGAAGTTCGCCCCGCGTATTGATTTGCGTTAAATAACGTTTATGTACCATGCTCCCCACAACGCTGTAACAGGCGTGACGGATTGTTACAGGCTTTTTATACTTTCCCATAACCGTATCGCCGAGTTGCCGTCCCATATGTTCGCATAGGAATAAGATTGCCGCCTGCGCGAAATCGTACCCGTCCGAGATATTCTGTTCAACGTCCTTAAACCGCTTGCTGTCGCGGATCAATCCGAAATAGTATTTCTCTACCTTACGGTACGGCAGAAAGTGCTTTAACGCGCATATTGCAATCTTTTCGCCCATTTCCTGCACGTTTTCAGGCGTAATTGCTACGTCTAAATCGGTGACGGAGTGTTCCAACCTGTGTTCCACCGCAAACCCTTTTCTTGTTCCTTCCATTTTTCTTTCCTCCAAAATTTGTATTCGCCTTTCGGCAAGGGAACAAGGGCATAGCGCGGAGAAAGCTTTCTTTTTAATTGCATTCCATTCCAAAAGTCAAAGGCGGCGAAGCCGCCACCAAAAAAATTGCGCTTACAATCTTCTCGTTTGCAAGCACGCACCAAGCAATTATTTTGCCCTTTGACTTTTGCGACGGGCTATGCCATACCCGAAGCCCGAAAGACGAAATTTCGGAGGGATTATACAAGGAAACGAACGAGAAGCAACTGTTTGTTAAGTTTTACGTTCCTCATAGAAAAGCAATAACCCCGATGATCGTCATCGGGGTTATTGATCGGATTGTTATAAACAATGTCAATTCTGTCATCGTACAATACGATTTCTTTAATCAGATAGCCGACCAGCATTTGCGGCTCTGCCTTTAACGCCTGTTCATAAAATGCGCGTATCTGCTGTTCGCTGATCTTTACGGCTTGTTTGCTCTGCTCTATTAAAATGAGTTTTTCAAGCTCTTCCTGCCGTGCTTCCAATTCGGTCAAACGCTTGCTCGTCGCTTTTGCTACGATACCGCGCTCCATATTCGCAACGATATTGTTGATTGCCCGTTCGTTGTCCTTTTGCTCTTTCAAATAGGCGCTTAACAGCTTATTCTCGTTTCCGCTTTTATTCTGCAATTCAACCAAATATTTTACGGCGTTATTGATTGTTTGGGGGTCGGAAAGTTCCTGTGTTACGCTATTGATAACCAGATTTTCCAAATCGTCTTTTGCAATCACCGACTTATGGCAATCCGTCAACTTCATCTTCCGTCCTCGGCACTTATAGTAGTATTTCTTTTCGCCGTTCTTTGCCGTTCCGCTCTCGCCGTTAATCATCTGCCCGCAGTAACCGCATCTCAATTTTCCTTTCAAAAGATAAGTAACCTCAACGCTGTTCTTGCCGTGTTGGTAGGTCTTTAATATCGCCTGTACTTTATCGAACAACTCCTGCGGGATGATAGCGGGATACATATTCTCGATAACTTCCTCGCCTTTACGGTAAATGCCTACATACCGTTC
>JAETTR010000073.1 GCA_021768985.1 Bacillota bacterium | reverse complement strand
GATCCGTTCGACATGTTCAAAGAAAGCGCTACAAAACTCAGCGACGTGCTTCACAGCATTGCGGGCACGGGCTTAAAGGTGCGCGCGTCGAGAAGCGGCGACCGTCTTTGCGTCAGCTTTTTGGTCAGCGGCGAATGGGAAAAGGTTTGGGACGTCAGGAGCGCGGATCTCGGCACGGGAATCACGTTCATAATCGCCTGCCCCGGCGGTTCCGCCCAGATTTCCGATCTTTCCTACTTCGATTATAACGCGGCAACGCAGGAGCGGTATGCGCACTTCTCAACAGGTTCGGGCGCAAATACTGCTTACTTCGAGACGGACGGCACGGAAACTACGCTCGAAAAGCTTGCGCGCGTTGCCGTTGCCGCAGATTTTAACGTTGCCGTGTTCGACGGTTTGAGAAATGCTACCGAAGCTCCCGAGACCTCCTTCACGCTTACGAATCATACTTATTCTTCCGACAGCGTAGAGAACGTAACGATCGTGGGCGGTAAGCTTTCCGTGGCGCAGCTCTTCCTCGGGAAATACACGATTGAAATCGACGGCTATTATCCCGCTGCCTTCACGGTGGATCGTGATACGAAATCGGTAGAGATCAAACTCTATCAGAAGCACGCGCAGTTTGAAATTTCGAACAACGACAGCCGCGTGACCCCTTCGGAAGTCGAAGAGGATTTGCAGTTTAAGTTCGATCATGTTGCACTTAACGACAACGTTGCTACGGTCTATTTGAAAGATAACGCTATTACGGGCAATTATTACATGACTGAGCTTACGGTGAAATATAGTTCCGAAGCATCTTGGGGAGAGCGCTTTGCAATCAGACTCGGCAATTCGTCCAATCGGGAAGCGCCTCTCGGTGTAATGTTCTTCTTCCGCGGCGGAGAAGGTCAGGTAACGGGAAACGAGTTTGTTCTCGCTAATATGTCTATGGGTGAAGGCTCCGACTTCGGGCGTAATCCGTTCAGAATTACGGGCGTGCAAGCCACTGCGTTCAAAACCGCGCTTGAAGGCGACGGTTTGCAGATCAGAGCTATGAGAGTGGGCAGCAAACTTACCGTCCGTTTACTTCTCGGCGATGAATGGGTAAAGGTTTGGGAAAAATCGGTAGATGGACTTGGTACGGAAATAGCAATTACGGCAAGCTGCCCCGACAGTACCTTTACCGTTTCGAATATCTCGTTCGGTACGTTCGTGGCGGAAACCAACGAGAAGTACGCGTACTTTACGAAAGACGGCGCGTATATCACGGCGGACGGCGACAATACCACGCTCGAAGGGCTGAATATCGTAAAGATAGAAAATCTTACCGTTAACGTCACCGTCTATGACAAAGAGGGCGACGATAAGCAGGAAACGACTGCTCCGACGGGTGCGTTTAATCTCTACAACGAGGTTGCAAGATTTACCGAAGAAAATGTTACGATTTCGGAAAGCAAGCTTTCGGCAACCGCGCTCTATCCCGGTAAGTATATCATGATTATCGACGGGTTTAAGCCTGTAACCTTTACGGTGAACGCGGATACAACCGAATATAATCTTGAATTGTATGTCGATGATCGCGCAAGCAACGTAACCGTAAGCGATACGGACGGCACGGTGAGCATAGACCATAACAATCATGCCAACGGCGACTGCGCATCTTTCGTTTCGTTTGCCGACAAGGCGGTTACGGGCGAGCACTACATGACCGAGTTCACAGTGAAGTACGATTTCGACGCAGGCGAAGGCTGGGGTTGGACGCAACGCTTTGTTATTCGTCTTGGAATGTCGCCCGTTGCCAATAAGACGGTAGGCTTCATGTTCTTCATGAAAGGGAACGATAGTATTCAGGGCGCAAGCGCGTATAACGACAGAAGTTTGGATAGCCGTGAGACGGTAGACGACTTTTTGAACAAGAGCGACGCTTCGGCGGTGAGCGAGGCGCTCAAGGGTGAAGGCTTAAAGGTGCGCGGCGTGCGCAACGGCGATAAGCTCACCGTGTATTTCTTTATCGGCACGGGTTGGGAACCCGTATGGGAAAAGACGGTGGAAGGGCTTTCCGCTTACGTCGGCGTTGCGGCAACCAGTAACGGCAGTGTTTGCACCGTTTCAAACGTAACGTTCGGCGAATACGTCGAAGCAACGGATTCGGTTGCGGCGCACCTTGTCGTGGGCGAAGGGGCAGACGCAAAGGTCTACACGCTCGACGGCGTAGAGACCACGCTCGAAGATTTGGCGATTACGGAATAACGGTACGCTTACGGTAATCCCTCTCCTTTCGGGGAGAGGGAAATGCCGAAAGGAGCAAAACATGAACTTCAAAAAGATGTTTTCCGTGCTGGGCGCGTGCGCGCTTTTGGCGGGTACGATCGCATTGCCCGCGAAAAGCATTTCTGCGCAGGCAGTTACAAGCGAAGAAAAGACGATCGATATGTACCTGATCGCGGGGCAGAGCAATGCGGCGGGGTATTCGAGTAAAGGCAGAAAGCTGGACGGCGTGTTCGAGAACGTGAGCTACGCGGGCGAGGTGGACAGATACCGCACGAGCGGTGCCTCGGCGCACAGCTATCTCGAATATCCCTTTCAGCCTGCCGTCAAAGAAGGGTTCGGCAGGGCGACGGGCTTTGTCGGTCCCGAATACGGTATTGCCGAAAAGCTGAATGCAAAATACAAGGGCGGACACAAGGCGCTTGTGTTCAAGTCCGCCGCGGGCGGAACGAGTATCAGAGGAAGCGAAAGCGGAGGACAGAACGGCGATTTCGGGAACTGGTGTTCCCGTTCCCAATGGGGCGGCGGCTCGGTGAGTACTGCAAGCCCCATGGGCGTGCAGTATCAGCGTTTTGTGGATAATTTTACGGGCGTGTATACCCAGCTCACCGAGCACGGCTACACCGTAAAGGTGCAGGGCATGGCGTGGATGCAGGGCGAAGCGGATTTGGGCGTGCCGCAGGAATACGGCACGCTGTTGGAGGCGTTCATCACCGATTTGCGCGCCGATCTCGTTTCGGTTACGAACGACAGCACGCTTTCTTCCATGCCCTTCGTGATCGGCGAAATCGCGACTTCTTTTGCAAGCGCAAACAATCCGCAAGTGCCGCCGTTTATCGAAGTACAGCGTTCTGTCGCGGCGAAAATGAATAACGTTTATATGGTAAAAACGGACGATTTGATTATCGTCGATACGGACGGCACGGTATTGGGGAGCGATCAGTGGCACTTTACGAAACAGGATCAACGAACGCTCGGCAACCGCTTCGGCGACGTGCTGTTGCAGAACGCCCGTTTCGAGGACGCTTATGTAAGCACGAGCGCGGGCGGAACGATCGAAAAAGAGTTTAATGACGATAAAACCGAACTCACGATCACAGTGACGGCGGACGAGGGCTACGTTTTGAAATCGCTCACGTTCGACGGCAGAAACGTAACGGCACAGGTGCAAAACGGTAAATACGTGGCGCAGAATCCGCGCAAGGGCGTAACCTGCGAAGCGGTATTCGAGCGCGCGAAAGCGTCGTTTGAAATCGCATACGAATTTGATTCGACACAGGGCAGCGTACAGGGCGCGACCTCGGTAGAAGAGGGGAGCGCGCTCATGGTAACGGTAACGCCCGCCGAGGGGTACGAGGTGGAAAGCGTGAAGTTCGGCGAAACGGAATTAACGCTTGCAGACGGGAAGTATACGCTTGAAAGCGTGACGACTTCGGGCACGGTGAAGGTCGTTTTCCGCAAGAAAGAAGCGCCGAAGGAAGGGCTTACGGGCACTCAGCTCGGGCTTGCAATCGGAATCCCCGTCGGCGCGGTCGTGATCGGCGCGGCGGTTGCGGCGGCGCTGATCGTCAAAAAGAAAAAGAAATAACAACATAAATGCAGACGAAGGCAAGGCGGCTCAGTTGCCGCCCTGTTTTCAAAAAGGAAAGGAATATGGATAAAATCTATGTGGGCGCGGCGTATTACCCCGAGCTATGGGACGAGAGCGAAATTGAAAAGGATATAGCGCGGTGCAAGGAAGTCGGCGTGAATTGTTTGCGGATCGGCGAATTTGCCTGGGGTAAAATGGAACCCGCAGAGGGCAAGTTCGATTTATCGTGGCTTGTACGCGTGGTGGATAAGCTGTACGAAAACGGCATTTCCACCGTTTTGTGCACGCCTACGGCGACCCCGCCCCATTGGATGCTCAATAAGTATCCCGAAATGCGCATGATCATGCACGATCTTGTCCGCGCGGACGTTTCGTCGCGCTGTCACGTCTGCAAGACCTCGCCCGTTGCGCGCGAAAAGAATCGCCTAATCGTTACCGAGCTTGCAAAGACATTTGCGGGGCACAAGGGCGTGATCGGCTGGCAGATAGATAACGAATTGTTTCCGTATTCCGAGGGGTGCTATTGCGAAAATTGTAAAAATGCGTTTCGTACATATCTGAAAGAGAAGTTTGGCACGACGGAAAAGCTCAACAAGGCTTGGGGCATGGCGCGTTGGTCGTTGAATTACGATAGCTTCGAGGATATCAAACCGCCGTATCCGAGGCAATGGCGGCATCCGTCACTCAGGAAAGCGTGGCGGGATTTTCAGTGCGCGCAAATTAAAAGCTACGCGGAAGAACAAGCGGAAATTTTACATAATTATAGCTACGAAAACTTGGGTACGAATATGATGCAGCACAATTCGCTGTCCTATTATCATCTAAACGAAAAGTTGGACGTTGTGCAGTATAACCACTACGACACCGCCGTACGGCTGCCTGATACGGCGTTTGCCTACGATTTCGTGCGGAGCATCAAAAACAAACCATTCTGGATCATGGAAACACAGGTGGGCTGGAACGGGAGCGAGTATGCCGAAGGCGGTTACCGCCCCGTGGGGAATTGCTATGCGAATACATGGCTTCCCGTTGCCAAGGGCGCGGAAATGAACTTATATTGGCTGTTCCGCGCACACCCCAACGGACATGAGATCGGGCACGGCGCGCTGTACTCTTCGGCGGGAAGAAGCTACCGCGTGACGGAGGAAGTAAAGCGAGCAAGCGAAGATTTCAAAAAGTGCGAAGAATTTTTAACAGGCACTTGCATTCAAAGCAAAATTGCGCTACACTATTCGAGCACGGCGTATAATAATCTGGAATGCGCGCCGCTCTTAAAAAATTTTAATTACCGCGAAACGCTGATGAAGCATTATTACGCGGCGTTCCGTCACCATAACGTAGACGTGATCGACACGCAACACGGATTAGACGGATATGAAGTGATTATATCGCCGTTTTTAGCGTGTACTGACGAGAACGGGTTCAAAGAGCGTGTTACCGAATGGGTGAAAGCGGGCGGCACGTGGATCGTAGGACCGATGAGTGATATCATGGACGAAAACGTAAAGCGGTACACGCATGCGCCGTATTCTTTCCTCGAAGAACTTGCGGGCGTATATACGAAATACCAAAAGCCGCTCGATAACGAGGTATTCAAGGCGCAGTGGACAAATGACGGCGAGTGTGCCGTGAGTATGTGCTACGATGCGTTCGAGTGCAACGAGGGCACAAAGAGCCTTGCGCACTACGCGGCGGGCGAGTTTGCGCCGCTTTCGGTGATTACTGAGCGGAAGGTCGGCAAGGGGAAAGTGATTTTGGTCGGCAGCGTCCTTTCGCACGGGGATATCCTGCGGCTTGTGAACCGCGTGCCCATTGCCGAGGCAAGCGGAAACGTAATTCTTACCGAACGCACGGGCGAACAAAACGGCATTATTGCCGTAGAAACCGAGAATAAGAGCGGATTTATTCTCTTAAACGGCGATTATACCGATCTGATTACGGGCGAGACTTATTCGGGTAAAGTCGAAATTCAACCATATCAAGTAAGGGTAATGAAAAAACAATGAACGTAAAAGATCTGACAACGGAAGAAAAACTGCGGTTGATTTGCGGTAAGGATTGCTGGCACACGTGCAATTTGAATGGGAAAATTCCGTTTATCAGAGTGACTGATGCAAGCATGGGCGTGAGAATGCCCGCAAATGCCGAGGATTGGGGCGGGGGAGATAAGCCGTCCGTTTCCTATCCTTCGTCGCAGATGTTGGCAAACACTTGGAATTTGGATACGGTGCATAGCTATGCCGAATGCGTGGCGGACGACAGCCTCGATTTGGGCGTGGATATCATTTTGGGTCCCGGCGTGAATATCAAGCGCAATCCTCTTTGCGGGAGAAACTTCGAATATTTCTCGGAGGACCCGTATCTGGCTGGTGTGATCGCGCGCGATTATATTTCTGCCATGCAGCAAGAGGGCACTGGCGTGTGCTTAAAGCATTTCTGCGCGAACAATCTCGAATACAACCGTATGCAGCAGTCGAGCGAGATAGACGAGCGGACGCTGCGCGAAATCTACTATAAACCGTTCGAGATCGCGTGCGAGGCGAAGCCCGTTTCGGTCATGTGTTCGTATAACAAAATCAACGGCGTGCAAGGGTCGGAATAC
>JAETTR010000072.1 GCA_021768985.1 Bacillota bacterium | reverse complement strand
AGGTGGACTGAATATGAACTTGTCCCTTGTCAACCTTTTTCAGTTCTTTCCGCTTGCGCGAAACGACCGTTTTCTTCTTTTCAGCCATAATCCGTTACTCCTTACTTCTTCTTGTTCGCCACCGTACGGCGAGGTCCCTTTCTCGTTCTCGCGTTACGCTTCGTGCTCTGTCCGCGAACGGGAAGACCCTTTCTGTGGCGCACGCCACGATAGCACCCGATTTCCATCAGGCGCTTGATGTTGAGGCTGACCGCCCCGCGAAGCTCGCCCTCCACCGTGTAGTGGTGGTCGATATATTCTCTCAATTTGGAAACGTCGTTCTCGTCCAGATCCTTTACCCGCGTGTCGGGATTGATCCCCGTAGCGGCAAGAATCTTTTTCGACGTAGCGAGTCCGATTCCGTAAATGTAGGTGAGACCGATCTCTACCCGTTTCTCTCTCGGTAAATCCACACCGGCAATACGTGCCATGAAACTTTTAACCTCCGTGTTATTCGGTAAATATTTTTTATATGTGTTACCGTTTCCCGCGGGAACAGTGGAAAATATTCCCAACCGAAAAACGTAGAATCTTCGTATTATTCACGAATTTCTTTCTTTTATATCCCCTGCGGGGCAAAATAGCGGCAAAGAAATTCCGTGAGTAAAACCAACCAACAACTTTGCAATACCGATTCTTATTATGTGATAGACTGTAAAGCCGTAGGAATGCGGCAAATTGTGTCCCACAGCGAAGGGAAACCCTTCTCGTGGCGCGCAATTCGGAACAAAAAAATTGAATTGAAACGCCCTAAAACGTGCAAAGTAAGCCGATTTTCCGCATGAAATCATGCGGAAATTCAGCCTTTTCTGCTTGTTTTAAACGATTATTTCGCAAAACCGCAAAATACATTATACCATGTTTTTTACAGTCTGTCAACGATTTTTCAGCCCTGTCTTTGCTTATGGCTCTTATCTTTGGAACAAATTACCATCACTTTTCCGTTTCTTTTAATCACCTTGCACTTATCGCACATAGGTTTTACAGAAGGACGAACTTTCATCTTAAATCTCCTTAATATTCACGAATTTCTTTTCACGGAAAAGAAATTCCGTGAGCTTGTAACCTTGTTCTTTCAACGAGATCGGAGGAGCGTGACGCCCCGTCCGATATTTTATCTTTTCTATTCCGTAACTTACGACTTGCTGCGCCAGGTAATTCTGCCCTTCGTCAGATCGTAGGGGCTCATTTCAAGTTTTACGTTGTCCCCCTCGATAATACGGATATAATTCATTCTCAACTTTCCCGAAATATACGCGGTAATCACGTGACCGTTGGAAAGCCTTACCTTAAACGTTGCATTCGGAAGGGCTTCTACCACTTTGCCTTCCGCTTCGATTACGTCGTCTTTGGACATATCTCCTCCGCCAACCCTTACAGGGTGAGTATTTCCACGCCGTTCTCGCGAACGACGACGGTGTTTTCGTAATGCGCCGCGGGGCGCATATCCCGCGTGACGGCAGTCCAGCCGTCTTTGAGAACGTTCACGCGAAATCCGCCCGCCGCAATCATGGGCTCGACGCAGATGACGCAGTTTGCGGGAAGGCGCACGCCCGTACCCTTTCTGCCGAAGTTCGGCACCGAGGGATCCTCGTGCATCTCCCTTCCGATTCCGTGCCCCGTATAGGCGCGGATGACGGAAAACCCGTTTTGCTCGGCGTGTTGCTGTACCTTGTACCCGATATCGTAGAGCGGGGTGCCCGCCTTCAAATCCTCGATTCCCTTAAAGAAGCACTCTTCGGTGATCCGAACGAGCTTTTCGTTCTCCTCGGAAACCTTTCCGATTTTAAAGGTGCGCGCGCTGTCGCCGTGAAATCCGTTTTTGTATGCGACGATGTCCACGCTTACGAGATCGCCGTCCTCGATCACCCGATCGTCGGGAATGCCGTGCACTACCACTTCGTTGACCGAAACGCACGCAGACGCGGGATAACCGCAGTACCCGAGGCAGCTCGGTTCGGCGCCGCTCGCTTTGATAAAATCGAACACGAGGGTATCCACTTCCTTCGTCGTCATACCCGCGCGAATCCGCTCGCCGACGAATTGCAGACAATCGCGCACGATACGGTTCGGTTCGCGCATCAGTTCGATTTCGGCTTCCGTTTTTACGTGAATCATTTCGTCATCTGATCGAGTCCCGCTTTGATCTCTTCGAACAGGACTTCGGCAGGCGCTTCGGAACCCGTAAAGTTGAGAATGATACCCTTTTTCGTGTAATAATCGATCAGCGGCGCGGTCTGTTCGTTGTAAACGTTCAGACGGCTGCCGACCGTTTCGGGATTGTCGTCCTTGCGCTGATAGAGCTCGCCGCCGCAACGGGAACAGGTCGTCGCCCCGTTCAGCGTGGAAACGTGGAAGCTTTCCCCGCATTCCTTGCAAACTCTTCTGCCGCAAAGGCGATCCATCAACAGTTTGAAATCGATATTGATATTGACCACGCCGTCGATCTTTGCGAACTTTTCAAGCTCTTCCGCCTGAAAGAGATTGCGGGGGAATCCGTCGAGCAGATATCCGTTTTTGCAATCCTCCCAGGTAAGGCGGTCTTTGACGATTTCGCAAGTGACCTCGTCGGGAACCAACTCGCCCTTATCGATAAACGATTTGGCGAGGAGACCGATCTTGGTGCCGTTCTTGATATTCGCGCGGAAAATATCTCCCGTTGAAATGTGAACGAGACCGTAGCGGTCGGAAATTTTCGTTGCCTGCGTGCCCTTGCCTGCGCCGGGCGCACCGAGTAAGATAAGGTTCATATTATGTTTCCCCTTCTTGATTTTGTAAATCGTACGAGTTTCGTACAAAGCGAAGTTCTTGAATAAGATCGCTTGCAAGACGTGGAGCGTGAGCATTGACGCGGGGAGTGTACACAGACGTACACGACCAAGGCAACGCGCAACGCGACAACGTATTGCAAGATGAGATTATTTCAAGAACCCTTTGTAGTTCTTCATCATGATCTGCGACTGTAACTGCTTATCGAATTCCAACGCAACGGAAACGACAATGAGGATACCCGTCGTTGAGAACACGTTTACGAGATCGTAGCTCGCCCAACTGAACGCAATCGAGGGAACGAACGCAACGAGCGTTAAGAAAATCGCGCCGAATAACGTAATGCGGTTGTTGATCTTCTTTAAATACGCCGCCGTGGGTTTGCCGGGACGAATGCCCTGAATGAACCCGCCGTTCTGCTGAATGCTCTTGCTCACGTCTTCCGGATTGAACTGAATCTGCGCATAGAAGAAGGAGAAAATGAAGATGAGCACGCATAACACGATCACGTACCAAGGGGTACCGTTCGAGAAGTGCGTCTGCCACCATTCCAGAGCTCCGCTCCATGCGGGCACGAGACTCATGATCATGGACGGGAAGGAGATGATCGCGAAAGCGAAAATCAAAGGCATAACGCCGCTTCCCGTAATCTTCATGGGAATTACGGAGGACTGACCGCCGTACATCTTCGTTCCGCGCACCTGCTTGGCGTACTGCACGGGAATCTTGCGTTCCGCGAGATCGACGAATACGATCAGGAAGAACAACACGACCGTTACGATCACGAAGATCGCAAGCTCGAGAAGAATCTCGCCCACGTTGCTGCCCGTAATCGAAAGGAGCTTGTTGAGAATCGTGGTGCCCGCCGTGGAAAGAATGCCGATGAAGATGATCAGCGAAATGCCGTTGCCCACGCCGTAGTCGGTAATGCGCTCGCCGATCCACATGACGAGGCAGGAGCCCGCCGTGTAGATGATCGTCATATAAATTCCCGCCAGCCAGGTGAAGTTGTCTCCGCCGAACAGGTCGGTCTTAATCGCGCCCTGCGTATTGCCGAACAGCACGATGATGCCGACGGACTGAATGATCGCAAGGATAATCGTCACGATGCGCGTAATGTTTGTAATTTTCTTTCTGCCCTCTTCACCCTGCTTGGAAAGCCGTTCGAGCGCGGGGATTCCGACGGTGAGAAGCTGAATGATAATCGACGCGTTAATATAAGGCCCTATGCCGAGCGCGAACAGGGTGCCGTTTGCAAGCGCGCTGCCCGTAATACCGCTCATAAGATTCAGAAAGTCGTTGGTCGTAACAGCCGACGCGAACTCCGTTCTCGAAAGTCCCGGAACGGGGATATAGCATCCCACGCGGAACAGGAGAAGCAAGAGAATCGTCATGAAAATCTTCTTTCTGATATCCTTGTTGCGAAAGGCGTTTTTCAACGTTTCTATCATAGATGACTCCTTTCAGCAGCGAAGAACGCCGCAGTAGTTATTCAACGACTTCCGCCGTACCGCCCGCCTTCTCGATGGCTTCCTTTGCGGAAGCGGAGAATTTCGCGGCTTTTACGGTGAGCGCCACTTTCAGCTCGCCGTTGCCGAGCACTTTCAGCCCGACGTTGTTCTTGACTTCCTTCGCAAGACCGTTCTCGAATACGAAGCCGTAGTCTACTACGGTACCGGCGGGAAGCTCCGCAAGGTCGGAAAGGTTCACGATCACGTAATCCTTGCCGAATTTATTGTGGAATCCGCGCTTGGGAATGCGGCGCGCGATGGGCATCTGTCCGCCCTCGAAACCGGGACGAACGCCGCCGCCCGAACGCGCCCACTGACCCTTGTGTCCCTTGCCCGACGTTTTGCCGAGTCCGGAACCGATTCCTCTGCCAAGGCGCTTCGCGGAAGTTCTTGCTCCCTCTGCGGGAGAAAGCGTATCTACTCTCATTTCCGTTCTCCTTATACGTTCTCGATCTTGACGAGGTGCGCAACCTTTCTGAGTTGACCCTGCAAGCAGGGGGTATCCTCAAACGTCTTGACCGAACGGATTTTTTTCAGCCCGAGCGCCGCAACCGTCGCCTTCACGGATTCGATTTCGCCGATCGTGCTCTTTACAAGCGTTACTTTAACCATATCGTCCTCCTCAACCTACGATTTCCTCGACGGATTTTCCGCGGAGAGCGGCGACTTCTTCCACCGTTTTCAGGTCGGAAAGCCCCGCGATCGTAGCCTTAATGCAGTTGCCCGCATTCTGCGTACCGTGCGACTTGGTTCTGATATTCTTGATTCCCGCGGCTTCCATAACGGCACGGACGGGTCCGCCCGCGATCACGCCGGTACCGGCTTCGGCGGGAAGCATAAGCACCGCGCCTTTGCCGAATTTCCCGAGCACTTCGTGGGGAATCGTCGTATCCACGATGGGAACGTTAATCATATTCTTTTTGGCTGCCTGCGTCGCTTTTTCGATCGCCTCGGGAACTTCTTTCGATTTTCCCTGACCGTAACCGACTTTGCCGTTGCCGTCGCCGACGACGACGAGCGCCGCGAAACGCATATTCTTGCCGCCCTTTACCGTCTTGCTTACACGGTTGATGCCGATGAGTTTTTTAATGAGCCCGTCGTTTTCTTCCTGTCTTCTCTGGGGTCTGTTTTCTCTTGCCATCTTCTCTCTCCTATCAGAATTTCAGTCCGGCTTCGCGAGCGCCGTCCGCAACCGCTTTCACGCGGCCCGTGTAGAGATACCCGCCGCGATCGAACACGACCGCCTCGATTCCCTTCGCTTTCGCGCGCTCTCCCGCCATCACGCCGACCGCCTTGGCGGCCTCCGTTTTGGTCTTGCCCGCAACCTGTTCTTTCACCGCTTTTTCCATAGTCGATGCAGATGCAATCGTCACGCCCTTCACGTCGTCGATAATTTGCACGTAGATGTGATTCAGGCTTCTGTAAACGTTAAGACGGGGCGTTTCCGCCGTGCCCGAAATTTGCTTTCTGACGCGGGCATGGCGACGCTGTCTGACCGAATTTTTATCTTGTTTCGTTATCATGTTACGCTCCTTTACTTCTTGCCCTTGCCCGAAGTCTTGCCTTCCTTATGCTCGATGTGTTCGCCCTTGTAACGGATACCGTATCCGTGATAAGGTTCGGGAACGCGGATCGCACGGAGGTCTGCCGCAACCTGTCCGACCAGCTCTTTGTTGATGCCCGACACGACGATCTCCGTCTGGCTGGGGCATTCGAGCTTGATGCCTTGGGGCTGCATGAATTCCACGGGGTGGGAAAAGCCGACGTTGAGTACGAGCTTGGCGCCCTGCATAGCCGCCTTCCAGCCGACGCCCTTTACTTCGAGCGACTTGGAAAAGCCTTCGGATACGCCCTTCACCATGTCCGCGATCAGCGCGCGGTACAAGCCGTGGTATGCGTTGGTTTGTTTTTCGTCGTCGAGTGCGATCACGTGCACGTGACCGTCCTCGCAAGTGACGTTGATGGCGCCCGCGATTTTGCGCTTGAGCTCGCCTTTGCTACCCTTTACGGTAACGACTGCGTTCTCGAACGCCACGGAAACGCCCGCGGGAAGCGCGATACTCTGTTTACCGATTCTCGACATATCTTCCCCTCCTTAATAGACGTAGCAGAGCACTTCGCCGCCGACGTTGGCTTTCTTTGCCTGCTTATCCGTCA
>JAETTR010000071.1 GCA_021768985.1 Bacillota bacterium | reverse complement strand
CTCTCCCTCGGTTGGGCGGAGTACGGCGGCGTGATCACGACGAATATGGTGATTCTGATCGCGCTGTACGTCGTTTCGCTGATTTCCGGGGCGATCGATAAACAGCTCATGGCGATCATTACGCAAGGGTATCTGAAAAAGATGCGCGAAAAGATGTTCAACGGAATGCAGGATCTGCCCATTCGGTTCTTCGATACCCACAATCACGGCGATATCATGAGTTATTACACCAACGATATCGATTCTTTGCGCCAGATGATTTCGCAATCCCTGCCGCAGCTGCTTACCTCGTCCGTGATGGTGCTGACCCTCTTTTTCATCATGCTCTGGTACAGCGTGTGGCTCACCTTCGTGGTGCTTGCGGGAATCGTCATTATCGTGTTCGTGACCAAGATCGTCGGCGGCGGCGCGGGAAAATATTTCGTCGGGCAACAGCGCGCGGTGGCAAAGACGGAAGGCTTTATCGAAGAGATGATGAACGGGCAGAAGGTCGTAAAGGTGTTCTGCCACGAAGAGGAGGCGAAGGCGGATTTCGACAAGGTGAACGATTATCTTTGCGATCAGTCCAACCGCGCCAACCGTTACGCCAATATGCTCATGCCCATTCTCGGCAACATCGGGCACGTGCTTTACGTGATCGTTGCGGTGCTCGGCGGATTGTTCATTATCAACGGCATTTCGAACGTTGCGATCGGAACGGCGTTCGATGCGTCGCTCGGCGTGTTCGGCGTTGCGCTCGTCGTTTCCTTCCTGCAAATGACGCGTCAGTTTTCCAACAATATCAATCAGGTTTCCCAGCAGATCAACTCGGTGGTTATGGGACTCGCGGGCGCGGGGCGCGTGTTCGCGCTCATCGATGAAAAGCCCGAAGAGGACGAAGGGTACGTAACCCTCGTCAACGCCGTGGAGGAGAACGGGAAACTCAGAGAGAGCGAAACCCGCACGGGGCTGTGGGCGTGGAAGCACCCGCACGCGGCGGACGGTACGGTCACCTACACCAAGCTCGAAGGCGACGTCCGCATGACGGAAGTGGACTTCGGCTATACCGAGGATAAGATCGTTCTGCACGACGTGTCGCTCTATGCGAAGCCCGGTCAGAAGGTGGCGTTCGTCGGCGCGACGGGCGCGGGTAAGACGACGATCACGAACCTGCTGACCCGCTTCTACGATATCGCGGACGGCAAAATCCGTTACGACGGCATCAATATCAACAAGATCAAAAAGTCCGCCTTGCGGAAATCGCTCGGCATGGTGTTGCAGGATACCAACCTGTTCACGGGTACGGTCATGGACAATATCCGTTACGGACAGCTCGAAGCGACGGACGAGGAGTGCATCGCGGCGGCGAAGCTCGCGGGCGCGGACGACTTTATCACGCGCTTGCCCGAGGGATACCGGACCATGCTCTATCAGAACGGTTCGAATCTTTCGCAGGGACAGCGTCAGCTCCTTTCCATCGCGCGCGCCGCGGTCGCCGATCCGCCCGTCATGATTCTCGACGAGGCGACGAGCTCGATCGACACGCGCACCGAGGAGATCGTACAGCGGGGCATGGATAAGCTGATGGAGGGCAGAACGGTGTTCGTCATCGCGCACAGGCTCTCCACGGTCAAGAACTCCAACGTGATCATGGTGCTCGACCACGGAAGAGTGATCGAGCGCGGCACGCACGAACAGCTGATCGCCGAAAAAGGTCAGTACTATCAGCTCTACACGGGCGCGTTCGAACTCGAATAACATTGAAAAACAAAAAGCCGCCGACTTACAGTAATTCCCATAGGGAATTTAATAGAACGCAAATAAAAAGATTTAGGCATAGCGTTAAGCTGTGCCTTTTCTGTACTTTTTTTCGTGGACGAACTTAGGCTACTCGTAGCCTAGTGAGATATAGATATGTTTTATATAGCACGCAAAATTCAATCGGTTGCGCTCTTCTATTTTTCGTGATATAATGATTGTACGATAAACAGTAATTTAGAGGCAATATGAGTTGGTTTAATTACTACGGACTGATTGCGGTTGCAATTATCTTAATACCGAATTTAATCATCGCAATAGTTGACAAAGGTTCTTTTGCAAACAGATATAACAATAAAGCAATCATTGCGTTAGAGCAAATCGGGCGTTACGGTTGTATGTTGTTTATGGTTTTTAACGTTCCGTACACCTATTTCAATTTTTGGTTTGATAGTGGTTTAATAGCGTATTTGATTGTAAACGGAACGTTGCTTGCTTTGTACATATTAGGTTGGATAATATTCCGCAACGGGCAGAGTGCTACAAAAATGCTGTGGCTTTCCATAATGCCCACACTACTATTCCTATTCAGTGGAATTATGCTTTTATCTATTCCGCTTATAATCTTTTCTATAATTTTTGGAATAGGACATATAACTATCAGCTACAAAAATAGACAATCAAGATAAATTTCAATTTAGCTTACTTTGTCGGCATAATTATGTATAGAAAAACACTCTCGGAGATTTGTCCGAGAGTGTTTTTCTCATCGCTTGAAAGCACAACTCTTAAAAATTTAGTTTTTAATTCCCTATGGGAATTGCGCTTTCCGTCGGCGGCTTTTTTCCGCGCTGTTTATTCCCTGACGCCGAGGATATGGATCCCGCGGACGCGGGCGAAGGAGTAGGAAGAGAGCGGTTTGTTGAACGCGTCGTAGGAGTGTGCCGCAACGAGGATTTCTCCGCGCGAAAACCCGACCACGACGGGCGTGTGGTAAAAATCGCCCGTCGCCCGACCGAGCTGTACGACGTCGCCGATTTCAAGCTCCGCAAGCGGAACTTCCTTGGCGTAAGGACCCGCGCCGTCGTTCTCCGTCAAGAAGCGGTACAGAAATTCCACGCCCGTCCAGGAAGCCGTTCTGTCCTGCGCGGTGCGGTAGAACCACCCGAACACGGGCGTGAAGTTCATGACGCCCGCGCCCGCGTAGATGCACTGCGAGGCGAAGTTGGTGCAGTCTCCCCCGATTTTCGAAAAATCGTAATAGGCGGGGTTTCTTCCGAACGCCCATTTCCGGGCGTATTGTACGACCTTGGTTCTGTCGTAATAGAGTTCGCTCATACTGTCATGGTATGCGCGAAGGGCGTTGCGGGGTGCGCGTGTACGGTTTTGCAAAATTCGGCATATTCCGACGGGATATGCCTTTTTTCGCGCGTTCGGACGCGATATAATCGGGTTGGAGCGGATATGAAGGTATACATCGAATACGCGTTTCTGGAAAATTTTTTGCTCGACGGACTGCTTCTCTTTCTCGCTTTGCGGATCGCGCGCGGCAGGATCCGGGTCTGGCGGTTGCTGCTCGCCGCCGCGTTCGGCGCGGGCGAAGCGGTCGGCTTTCCGTTGCTCGCATTGCCCGTGTGGGGCGTGTGGCTCGTCAAAATTCTCGGCGGCGTTCTGTTGTGCGTGATCGCCGTATCGGGGAAGCGGATACGCACTTATCTGGGCGTAACCGCGGCGTTCTTCGCGTGTACGTTCGCGCTCGGCGGGCTCCTGACGGCGGCGTATTCCTTTTTCGGCGTCGAGTACGAAGAGGGCGGGGGATTTCTGGTGGAACGCGCGCCCGTCGCGCTCGTGTTCGCGCTCGCGGGGATTTTCGCTGTTGCGGTTGCGGAAGGCGCAAGGCGGTTCTACCGCTTCGGAAAAATTTCCCGAAAGCTTCTGCCGTGCGTCTTTGCGGAGAACGGAAAGACGGTGCGGCTCACCGCCCTTGCCGACAGTGGCAATCTGCTCGAATTCCGCGGACGCGGCGTTTGCGTGTGCTCCGCGGCGGCGATCTTCGCTATTTTCGGCAGGAATGCGAAGGAGGTGGGGCGCATCCGGATCAATACCGCGAGCGGCGGGCGGGATTCGCCCGTGTTCGAATGCGAGATGCGGGTGGGCGGCGGACCGCCGCAACCGGCGCTTCTCGCCGTGGGCGAAGTCCGGTCTAAGCGTTACAGTCTGATACTACATACCGATTATGCGGAGGCGAATCGTGAAACTTTTATACATACTCAAAACGTGGCTGAATAAACTCGGGAGCGAAAACGCGCTTCACTATCTGTGCGGGAGCGAGGCGCTTCCCTTGCCCCTTTCGGGCGAGGAGGAGGCGGAGCTGCTCGCCAAGCTCGACGAGGGAAAGGACGATGGGGTCAAGGCGAGCCTGATCGAGCACAACCTGCGGCTCGTCGTGTACATCTCGCGCAAGTTCGAGAACACGGGGGTGGACGCCGACGATCTCATTTCGATCGGAACGATCGGGCTGATCAAGGCGATCAACTCCTTCCGCACCGATAAGAACATCAAGCTCGCGACCTACGCTTCGCGCTGTATCGAGAACGAAATTCTCATGTATCTGCGCCGCAGCGTGAAATTGAAGAGCGAAATTTCCTTCGACGAACCCCTGAACACCGATTTCGAGGGGAACGAGCTTCTGCTTTCCGACGTGCTTGGTCTGGACAGCGAAACCGTCTACGGCGGCGTGGAGAGCAACGTGGAAAAGGAGCTTTTGAAGGAGGCGCTGAAAAAACTTCCCGAACGGGAGCGGAAAATTATGTACATGCGCTTCGGGCTGGGCGGCAGGGAAGAGATGACCCAGAAGGACGTGGCGGACATTCTCGGAATTTCGCAGAGCTATATCTCCCGTCTCGAAAAGAAGATCATCGAACGGCTGAAAAAGGAAATTTCCAAGCTCGTTTAATATATTGAAAATTGCTGTTTTTCCGCGCGGGCGTGTTATAATATCGGGGAAACCGAGAACGGTTGCGAAACGGAGAAAATGATGATTTTCAAAGCAAACGAAAAGATTGTGTTCGCGGGGGATTCGATCACCGACGACGGCAGACAGCCCGCGGGCGAGGGGCTTTGGGGAGAACTCGGGAACGGCTACGTCAAGCTGATCGATTCCTTTTTTACCGCGGAAATGCCCGAGATGAATCTGCGCATCGTAAACAGGGGAAACAGCGGCAACACTTCGCGCGATCTGCTGGCGCGGTGGGATACCGATATCACGGCGATCGATCCCGACTGGGTGGTCTTGCTCATCGGCGCGAACGATATCTGGCGGCAGTTCGACAGCCCCACCCGCCCCGAGGCGAGCGTGTCGCCCGAGGAGTACCGGAAGAATCTGAACGCCATTGCGGATAAGACGAAGGCGAACATGATCTGGATGACGCCTTACTTCCTCGAACCGAACGAAAAGGATCTGATGCGCGCCCGCACGGACGAATACCGCGCGATTTTTCGGGAGGTCGCGAAAGAGCGGGGCTTTTTGTGCATCGATTTGCAGGAAGCGTTCGCGCGCTATCTCTCCGTCCGGCATTCGAGCAGTATCACG
The DNA here is from genome assembly GCA_021768985.1 of Bacillota bacterium. Taxonomy (GTDB): domain Bacteria; phylum Bacillota; class Clostridia; order Christensenellales; family Borkfalkiaceae; genus Gallimonas. The sequence continues at coordinate 1,177 of JAETTR010000071.1, read as the reverse complement.
TGGGATCGCGTACACCCCGGCAGAATCGGAAGCGTGATTATCGCGCGCGCGTTCTTCAAAGCGGTGGGCTTTCGGTTGGATTGATTGAATTTCACATATTCAGGCGGCACGGACTTTTGTCCGCGCCGCTTTTCATGCTACGGTCACATAAATTATTCGTATATAAAAAATTTCCGCATATTTTCACAAAACACAAAATATCAATTTTTCTTATAGTTATTATAATCACAGCAAATAGTTTTTTGCTAAAAATATGAATAATGACAAATAAATTGCAAATATACGGTATAATTAGGTAAAAAAATTCTAAATAACATATCAATTTGCAGATTGGTATAATGGGGGATTGCGCGCGGCAGAATAAATAGTGCAAAATTGTACGCGCCGTTTTCGGATACGATCACGGGGAAATAAGTTGACATTATACTTATAAATAGTGTATGATATCGGTGTATCGAAAATTTTGTCGTATAAAAGCATAAAACTTGAAAAAAGGTGACCGATTATGAGAGTTAAAAAAATGATGCTCGCGGCGCTTACGGCGGCTTCGCTGTCGATCGGCGTGGCGGCTTGCGCAACTGCCTGCGGCGGGAAAAAAACCGACGTCGTCGTTCCCGCGGAGGGACCCGAAACGGGCGTGTACTATTACGACGCGGCGGGCGACGAGTATCTGATCACGCTGAATAACGCGGACAAAGTCGCCTTTGCGGTGAACGGAGCAAACAAGTCGGGCACGTACGTGCTCGACGGTTCGACGCTGAAATTCACCTTTTACGGCGAAAACGGCGATCCGCTGACGGCGACTTACGCCGAGGGAGAAATCACGCTCACCTTCGGCGGCGAAACCATGCGCTTTCTGAAAAAGATAAAATACACCGTCAGCTTCGACGTTGCGGGCGGCAGCGAGGTTTCTGCCGTTTCCGTCGTAAACGGCAGAACGGTGCAAAAGCCCGCCGATCCCGTGCGCGAGGGCTACGTGTTCCTCGGCTGGTACACCGCAAAAGAGAACGGGGAGACGTTCGCGTTCGGCTCTCTGCCGATCACGGCGGATACCACCGTGTATGCGCGGTGGGAAAGCGCGGGACAGACGGTCGTCGGTCAGGCGGAGTACGCGGTTTCCTTCGAGCTCGGTTATGCGGGCGCGGAGAATCCCGCGAGCGTGAAAACGGTGGGCGGG
>JAETTR010000070.1 GCA_021768985.1 Bacillota bacterium | reverse complement strand
CAAACCCCAGAGTTCGAACACCGAGGTAATCGCCTTGATTTCCGCTACCATGTCGATTCCGTATTTGAAGCAATCATTCATAAAATTCGTCTGCAATGTTTTCAGCGTTTCGGCGCTGTATCTGCCCGCATAGAGATCCAGCAGCATGTACCGCACGGAAATCCCCTCGATCCCGATCCGCTTCGTAAGCTTTTCGTACAGCTCTTCGTCGGTATTCCGATACTTCTCCACTGCTTTGTTTGCTTCTTCGATCAATTCCAGCCAACCGTCCAACAGAGATTTGGGGAAATATTTGTATTGGTTGATATGGAAATAAATTCCGCCGTCCATATCCGTATTCGCCGCGAGATACTCCATGTGCAGCGTGATCTGGTCGAACAGCCGGCGCATAGGCTCCGCCGCGTCGTAAAAGTAACCGTTGAAATATTCGTCCAATAATTCGTTATAGTCCGCGTTCACGTTCCAGGCAAGCTTCGCGCCCATCCAACCCTTCAAACGATGGAAGGAAGTTTTGACGATCTGATCCCATTGGTTCTGATCAAAGAGGAACTCCGCGCCCTGCGCCGCCAGAAAGCGGTAGCGGTCCGCCATGGTAGGAAGGGAATTGTACGGATACAAATAATAAGAGAAGTTCGTTTGATACAGCCATACGTACGTCTTTTTACTGACGGCGTTCCATGCTTTGAGCGTTTCCGCCACGCCCGTATTGTTCGCCGATAAAATACTCTCGTTGTAATTTGCATAGATGGGCGCGTAGAACACGTATACGTTATCCCTGCAAACGACCTCTTCGTCTATGGGGCGGTATCCGCCGTTCTCGAGTACGGCGGGCGCCTTTTCCGTCTGCTGATAGGCGAAGAAGCTGATGTTGAATTCGCGCTCCGTCATTCCCGCATCGTCCAATTTTTTCCGCACTTCGTCGGACAGCCGATTGACGAACTTCACGACGGCAGCGGAATTCGTTCCGTATTTTTCGTAAGATGCCTTGCAGGTTTCGCAGCCGCACCACACGTTTCTGTCCTGTTGCATGAACGTGACCGTTTTGGCATCCGACTTCCTGACGGTATCCGCAATGATATCCGAGGAGATATCCAGCATCTGTTTCAACTCGTCCTCTTTGCCGTGCGCGGTATAACAGAGCTGCTGAAAGTCGGTGCTCCCGTTCGACTCCGAGTACCAATCGGGATGCGCTTTGCCGTAATCGTCGGGGTGCAGATATACGAAGTCGTTGTGATACAAACTGCCCTTCGCATACATGAACACGTCGTCGTTACAGTTATACTTGATCCTCATGCGGTACGACTCGTCGCCGTCGATGCGCCGCGTAACGTCTCCCACGCGGTAATCGATATCGGGCACGTCCTTTACCGTAAATTTTTTCAACGGAATATCTCCCGTCGAATACTGCGTTTCGTCCGGCGCGTACACACTGAAATTCACGGTATACGCGAGAAAATCGTATGCGCCGTTGAGCGTGCCGACGTCCGAACCGCCCGCGATATAAACGTTTTTCCCGACGGTGCGGATGATAAACCCGTTGTCTTTGAGCGCACTCTTTTCGAAATCGGAAACCGCGTCCGCCAGCGCTGCCGTTTCGCCGACGGAAATATAGTTTCCGCCCGACGGAAGCTCCGCGTCAGATACGGCGGTCAGCGAAACGCCTCCCGCCCGACCGAGGAAGAGCCGAAGCTCTTCCACTGCGCTCATCAAGGTACCGGAAGCGTTGGCGGGATATACGATCCGATAGTCGGACGCACCGTTGCGTACAAGATAATCATCCGTGTTTTCAACGGCAATTTCATGAACGCCGACAAATTCCTTTTCTCCGCCGATCTGCTGACTCGTTACCCGATCACCTCCGCAGGCGGAGAACGCGAAAGTAAGCAGAGCGGTCAGTCCCAGGCATATCGAGCCGAATTTTTTTCTTTTCATATTTTTTCTCCGTTATTCCGTCACCGTGAACGTGACTTTTGCCAAACCCATATTTCCCGCTTCATCGTAACAAACGACGAAGTACGCATAAACTCCCGTCTCCATCGCAACGACCGCGCCGCTCTCCTCCGAGAGTAACACGTTGCTTCCGGAGGAAGTCGTCACATAACGATAAACCGTAATGTTTTCCGTCGCGCTGAGATTGTCGGAAACGCGGAACTCGGGAAGCAGAATCGTCTCTCCCTTTTTATACTCCGCCCGCGCTTCTCCCGCGAACGCGATTTCGGGCGCGGTTTTGTCCTCTACGGGAATCACGTAATTGAACACGCCGTCCTGAAATCCCGTGCCGTCTTTCGCAACGTAAGAAACTTTGTAACTGCCGTATTGCTCGATGCGGAACCGGTACGCGCCGCGCCCGTCCGCTCCTTCGAGAGAATTCCCGTCGAGATCGATCACAACGTTTCCGTCGGGATCGGTCACGGTGAGCGTAAAGATCAGTTGCGTATCCAGCACGTCGAGCGCGTCCGCTCCTTCGAGTACGATTTCATCGCCGATTTGCTTCTCGCCGCCGTAGTCTCCCGACACGACGATGCGCGGCGGAATGCGGTCGGAATTCGCCGTATTCACGGGCTGACGGTTCACGTTTTTCACGGTGAGCGTTCCGTTCTCCGCCGCATCGAAATAAAATTCCAGATACACTCTGCCCGAGGAAAATCCGCGGAACGAAGGATCGGCGTCCGCAATCGGATAGGAATTGACTCCGTCACAGGAGATCGAACCCGACTCATAGCGCAAAGAAAACTCGTTGGACATGGAATCCTTCGTAAATCCGATATCCTTTCCCGCGCAAAGCTCCGTTCCGTTTATAAGCATGGCGTAACCGTTATCCCGATTCGTCAGCGTAAGCGAAACTTTTTCGGCGGGATTCACGTAATCGGTGAGCACGACGCGCAGCGTACCGATTCCGCCCTTGCCGACGTCGAAGCGCGCCGTGAGTCCTTCCGCGAGCAATTCGCGAATGAATTCCGCGCGGGAGCCCTGTTCCGCGCCGATCGCAGTACCCGCCGAACCGACGGAAATTTCGATCTTCTCCCCGCGGAAATACTTCCCGAGATTGAGCAATCCGTCTTCTTTGACCGAAACGACGGGAACGTTTTTTCTCAACTCTTTTTCCTGATAACGGTAAATTACGGTTAGGTTGCCCTCCGCAAAATCCATAACGACGGGCGTGTTCGGACTGATTTTACGGCTGCCGTTGTTCTGCGAAAGATAAATTTCGCTCTCGCCGTCCCGACGGCTGCCCGAGGTGTAATCACGCACCGAAACCGCCTCGAATGTATACCGTTCTCCGGCTATGAAATATCGCGGCAGAAAGGGATCTTCTCCGAAGAGCGGCTCTTCTCCCGCCGAAGCAAGGAAGGAATATTTTACCGTTGCGGTATTTCCGATGTAATCGGTCGCGGTATAGACGATTTCGTATTCGCCCGCGCTTTCCGGAATCCATACGCCGTCCTCGATGCTTGTTTCCATGCCGTCCTTTACGGCGACCGCCGTCACGACCGCTTTGCCGCTCCCGCCCGAAACCTCGCAGTCGCGGACTTCGGAGGGCAAGCCGAGCGTTCCCTCCGTCGTGCCTTCGCCGAGCGATAAAACCAACTCTTCCGCCGCTGGAAGCGCGCGGACGTCCGCCGTTTCGATCGCGCAATTTCCCGACGCGTCTTTGGCGACGTACTCAATCGTGTAAACGCCCGATTCGGTCGGCGTAAACGCGCCCCCGAGACTATCCACGGGATAACTGTTCGTCATGCCGTAATTGCGATATACCCTTGCCGTGACCTTAACCGCGCCCGAAACGTCGTCCTTTGCCGAAGCGGGGAACAGCGGAAAAGACTGCCCGACGACGGCGTACGCGTCTTGTTTATCGACCGTCAGCACGGGCGCCGTTTCATCCGAAATAAAGGTCTTCGTGACGGGTGCGCCCCGCAGTTTTTTTACTATAAAATTCGCCTTGTCCTTCTGATACGAGGAACATTCCACAGAGATACGGATCTTTCCGCTTTCGAATCCCGCAAAGCTGTTGGGAAAATATCTTCTTTCGTCGAGGTCGATAATCTCCCGCCCTTCGAGCGCGTATACCTTCTTCGTCGCGCTGTCGTAACGCAGTCCGAATTCCGCTGTCGCGCCGTCCGTTCCGTAAAAAGTGAACGGCATATACGTACCCCATTCGTTATTTTTGTGAATTCTGTCCCATTCCTTTTCGTAGCCCGTGAGCGCCTGATTGGTACCGCCCGCCAGTCCGTAGGACGCCGCCGGATTGGTCGGAGAGGCTTGAAGCAGCATCTTGACATAACAATCCGGATTTTCCGCGTCTGTAGCCGTGACGGTAATCTTCGTAAAATCCGCGATCCCCGCAACGCTCGGCGTGACGGCGATCGTCACGATCTCTTCCTCCGCCGTGATCCCGGTGATATCCACCGTTTGGTTCACGGTAAGCCGGTTGCCCTCGTTGAGCGTAACGTTCAATCCCGCCGCCGTGAGCGCATAAGAGCCTCCCTCTTCCGAAAACGTGCAGATGTCCTCCCCGACGAGAAAGGTTTCCCGCACGGAGGTCCGTACTCCCGCACGGTCCGCGAACAGTTCGAGCGTATATTCTCCGACGCGGTCGAGGCGAAAAGACGCGCCCGTCACGGCGACCCCGTCCGGACGATATAAAATCGCCTCCGCAAGCACGGCTTTTCCGTCGACGAGAACGGTCGCGCCCTCCGTAGAAAGCGTTTCCCCGCAGACGTATTGATCTTTCAGCACGAACCGCTCTTCCGTTGCAATCGTCTGCGCCGATACGGCGAACGCCGTCGCCGTCAGCGCGGAGGCGGATGCAAGCATACAGAGCGCAAGCGCAAATTTCTTTTTATTTTTCATAATTTTTCCTCTTATTTCAGACCGCCGACCGTGATGTTGCCCACCAACCGTTTCTGAAAAACGCAGAAAATGACGAGAATGGGCAGAAACACGAGCACCGAGCCCGTAAGCTTCATGGGGATCGTGCTGAACTGCCCTTCCGTCTTGCGGTTAAACAGATACAATCCGTAAGACACAGTGGGCACGTTCGGCATAAAGATCAGCGGCGTTTGGTAATCGTTCCAGAACGCGATAAAATTCAGCAGAAACACCGTTAAAAAGGTTTGCGATACCAAAGGGAACATGATTCGCAGAAAGATGCGCAGATTCCCCGCGCCGTCGATTTTCGCCGCCTCGATAAATTCGTTCGGTACGCCGCGGAACACGCCCTGAAACACAAGCAGGTACATGCTCAAAAAGTTCGCTTTCATCACCCACATGCCCCAAACCCGATCGTACAATCCGAACAGCTTTGCCATTCTGATTTCGGAAGGCAGAGAACCGACGACGGGCAAAGTCAGACATATAATGACGACCGCCGTAAGAATCCCGCTGAATTTATAACGGAATTTTGCGGTGAGATATCCGACGAAGCAGGGCACGAACGTCGCCGTGAAGGCGCAGCCCGTCGCGTACAGCAACGAATTGAAAAACTGCTCGAACATATAGACGTTGCGAAAACTGTTTCCCGATTCCACCGGCACGAAAAAGCCCGTGATCGCGTCGGTATAATTGGAGAACTGCCACTTACGAGGAAGCCCGAACAAATTGTTCCGAAAGTCGATATCCGCTTTCAACGAGCTGACGATCGCCCAAATAAGCGGAAAAATCAGAATCACCACGTACAAGACGAGCAGAACGAACAGAACGGCGATCAGCGGCGTAATTTTTTGTTTGATGGTATTCTTCTTCACGTCAGGTCTCCTTGGGTCCGATTTTTTCCAGACCGTGCTTGACGAGAAGGGTCACGGGTACGATCAAAAGGGTTGCCAAAAGTCCGATCGCGGCTAAACGCGGGTATTCGGTATCGGTAGCGATCGAAGTCTGCGCGTAGAGATAGTATCCGAACGTCATAACGTTACTCCCCGCCTCGATTCCGTAAAAACTGAACAGCGCGAACTGATTGCTGAAAATTCCCGCGACGCTCAATACAAAAAAGGTAGTGAACGTGGGATAAACCTCCGGCATGACAATATACCAAAACTCCTTGAATCCCGTTGCGCCGTCGATCTTTCCCGCTTCCACCACGGCGGGATCCACCCCGTTCATTCCGCCGAGAAAGAGTAAAATATAGCTCCCGAACGAATAGAACACGTTATAGAACAGCAGCGCGCCGAACCGCGTATCCGGATTGCTCAGCCAGCCCTCGAAGCTCCGATGAAACACGGCTTCCGATAGCGCGGGAATCGCGCGTTCCACAAAATACATGTAAATAACGACTGTTACGATGCCGGAGACGACTTGCGGCAAAAAGAGCGCGACTTTGAAAAACTTTGCAAGCGGAAACTTTTTATAGATGAAATAGGAGAACAGCATGGAAAGCGGCAGAGAAATCACCGTCGTCAGAGCCCAGACCTTCAGCGAATTGAAAAAGCCGTTTTTCAACGTAAAGCCCGTGAAGAAGTCCGTAAGCACGTTCTTGAAATTATCGAATCCGCAAAAGACGAACGCGTTTCCCGCTCTGTCGTATCTCTGGAAAGAAAGCAGAATCGAATTGAAATTGACTCCGATATAGAAGATGCAGAATTGCAAGACGGGAAGCGCGATCGCAATCGCGTAAAACAGCAGGTCCTTTCTCTTTTCGCTCC
>JAETTR010000069.1 GCA_021768985.1 Bacillota bacterium | reverse complement strand
TCTTCGACCGTGCTCCTGTCGCCGATCGAGAGTTCTGTTCCCGCAGGAAGAGCGTTAATTGCATCGACTACCCTTTGCGAAGCGCTTTCCCCGCCGCAGGCAGCAAACCCAAGCGCCGCCGCAAATAGAGAAACCATGACCGCCGATCCCTTTAAAACACTTCTTTTCTTCATTTTTTACCCCTTATTCCTTTTATTACGTTTATACTTTCAGCACGTTGTTTATCACGACGTCTGCGAAACGCTTTCCGAGTTCGCGCATCTGCACTGCATTGGACTGCCCGCCGATTAAAAACAGATCCATGCTTTTCATGCTTTCGCCTGCATATCGATGTCGCTATCTTTCAGCGCGTCGGTAAACACGCTGTAATACTGCAACTGCGGGTGTATACCGTCTTTGAGCATATCTTTCGTCAACGCCTGTTCGGTATCGAGGAATGTAATCCAATCATATCCCGCGCACCACTGTTTCATGGCGGCGTTCGTTTGACTGACTGTCGTTTCGTGCGCCGTATTGCTTCTTTGCGTAATCGCAAAATAATAGATTTTCGCGCTCGGCAATTTGTCATGCACGAGCATAAACAACCGTTGCAAATTCTCTGTTGCCGTCTGCAAGTCGTCGCCGTCGCTGTATATATTGTTAGTGCCGAGGTGTACGACGATATTTTTCGGCGCGGTATATTGCAAGAAGGTTTCGGCATATTGCTCCCAATCATACGTCGTCGTACTGCCGATCCCTGCGCAAAGGGCGTCGGTATCAGCATAAGTCGTGTAGAAATTCGTCCAAAAATTCCGCACGTCGAAGAAAGAATCTCCGATAAAGAGCGTCGTTTTATCAGCGTTTCCGTCCGTAGCCCACTTTGCTTTCAACTGTTCAGCGTACGCCGTCCTACCCGCATCCAACTGCCACTTATTGCCCGATTTATCGACTGCTTTCACGGTGACGTTGTAAATTTCGGAATAGCCGTCGGTCGACGCAGTCAGCGTAAACGAACCCGCCGCTATCGGCGTCAGCGTGCGATTCGCTCGGTCGAACGTGGCAATCTGTGCGTTTTCCCCGTCCCAAGTAACCGTTTCCCCCACGCGGAAACACGATGCGGGCAGCGGGATTGTAGGATATCCGAGCCAAGCCGTTATGTTGCGGACAAGCGTTTTCGGTCGTTCCGTCGCATCAAAGTCGAGACTTGTAATCTCCCGCGACACGTTTCCGCTCTCGTCAAGAAGTTCGATTTTACCTTCCGATACTCTTATGACACATTCCCCCGTCTTGCCGCCGCCGTATTCGAGCCACAGCCGATACAATCCGTCGGCGATTCGGAACGAATAGAACGCTTCGCCCTCCGATACCTGTTGCACATTGGTAAATTCGTATTCGATGCGCCCGCTTGAATCGGCGGGAGAAGCGAGTTCTGTAAACTTCACCTTGGCGTCCGCCGCCGCGATAGCGTTGCCGCGAATCGAACCTGTCAGCTGAACGCCGTTTGCAGCGCGGACGTATTCCACGGTCACGTTTACGGTATCTTCCACCGTCATGAAGTATTTGCCGCCCACAAGTTCCGCCGACTTATCCGCACCGTTCACCGTAAACGTTTTCACGAGATAGACGACGTTCGCAAGCACCGTCGGCTTCACCTGCAAGACGACTTCGCTCCCCCGTTGCACGAGCGCGATCTTGTTCTTATATACGGTATCCCCGCAAGTCAGCGACAAAACGCCGCCGTCGTTGCTGTTGAGATAGACCGTTTCGAGATTCATGCTTGAAAGATATTCGTTGATTTCCTCTTCGTCGGTCACGGCGCGCATATCCTTGAACTCCGCGATAACACCTGCCGCAACGATGCCCGGCGCCGCTTCGCCCGCATACGCGTCGAACTGCCGCGACGCGAAAAAGGTATCATTGACGAAAGCGGAGAACACGCTCCCCGTTTTAATGAGTTTCAAATTGACGAACTCCGTCATGACGTCAAAAGCGGAACCGACATCCGCCAAGCCCTCGTGCGTTTGGGCGGTATCGGAATACGTCGTCCAGCGCGCTTTCCCCTTTAATGCGTCGGAGCAGGGAAGATTGAAAGAGACGGGCGTGCGCGTGCGGACGGACGGCGTCGTCGGCGTCTCGGCGCACAGTCCCACCGAATGAATACTTCCGCTCGTAGAACTTTCGTATCTCACGTTCGCTTCGATCATCCAATTTTCCGCGTAAATATCCTTGAAATAGGCGAATTGCGACTGTTGCATATTTCCGCTCTTGACAATGCCATCGCCGACCGTGCCGAAATCCCACGCCGCCGTCTTGGAAAGATTGTTATAGCCGTGTCCCACGGCAATTTCCGTTTGGGGATTTTCTGTTTTAAGACGCTCGTCGTTCTGAATGTATCCCTTCTCGTCGAACACGAACCAATCGAGGGGATTGTTGTACGCCCCTGCTGGACGCCCCGCAAAGATACGGTAACCCGTCGAATTGTTGTTGTAGTTGGTCTGCGGCATGATCTTGACCTTGGCGGGTTTTTCCTCTAAACCGAGTTCCGCCCAGGGAAGAAAGCACTCCGCGTTGACGTAATCGCCGCCCGAAACCAAGCCGCCGCTGTTTTGCAAACTGCCGTCTCCCTCCTCGATCCAGCCTCCGTCCACGTAAGTTTTTACATAAGTATTGACGTACCAGGTCTCGAATCCCGTGGAGTTTCCGCGCGAAGTCATCACGTACCCGCGCGCCGTATAGATGATCTGAATCGCCTTGTCGTCGCGCGAAGTTTTTTCGGCGGGCGCGATAAAAAAGTTGCCGCCGCCGTTGCTGTCCGCCGCGCGCGTCACGCGGTAATACGCCTTCATATTCATGCGTGTCGCAAGATACAACCCGTCCTCGCCGAACGCGGTATAAAGTTTGGATTCCACGCCGCCCATCGAATAGGAAAGCGGGTAATTATTCTGCCAGATTTCCTCGTCGAGGACGCCGTCCACGTTCACGCCCTCGCCCGTCGTCTTATATTTTTCGGTAACGAGTTTTTCGCGGTACGTCTCCGAAGTATAGACGACGCGGTCGTAGGTCTTTCGCTCCAACTTGCCGACGAGCGTATTCTCGTCCGTCTTATCCCCGCACGCGCTCAGTCCCGCCGCGGACAGCGCAAGCGCGCCGAGCGCAAGAGAAGTTATCAATAATCTTTTCGTTTTACCCGTCATTTCTGCACCCCCATGATTGCTATATCGCCCACGCCGATAACACCCGAACCCGCAAGTTTCGTGCCGATTCCAATCGTGATTTTCGAAACTTTGAGGGGCTCTTTGAATGACGCCACCGCCGCCGCGCCCGGTCTTATATATTTCGCCTGCACGTCGTAATAAGCGGGATTAAAACGCAAATCGTTAATGATATATGTTTTTCCGCCGCCCTCCAACGTTATTTTATCAATTTTTCCGAAAGCGTTATCAAACAAATAACTGTTGTAAATAAACATCGCGGAAACGTCCGATTCTTTTTTTAATATAATTTCAATCGTCGTACTGCCGTTTACCCGAAATTCGAGCGCATCGCTGTGGTCGTGGATCGGAATCACACCGTCGCGCAGAAGATCCGTCGACATCCCGCTCCCGGCATTCGTCGCACGAAAAACCGCGTGCGTCGCCAAATTCGTTCTGCCGGACGTAACGTTGGGCACGGGACACAGCGAATACGTCGGACCGTTCGAATACAGCTTGTCGTAGCCGAGCGTTTCATCGTACCGCCACGCCATACGGTCAACCGCCAATGCGCGCGGATTCGTATCGCCCAAATTGCGCTTTACGTGCGCGTGGTAAAAGATGAACATTTCGTCGCCCGCATTCACGATGGAGTGGTGCGCCGTACCCGACATATGTTTGAATCCGCTTGCAATGCCGTGCGTAGGCGTCGCTTTATCCTTTTCGAATTTCCCGAGCGGCATATCCGAGGTCGCCGTAAACACGCGGTAGAATGGATTTTTATATCCGGCTTCGCCGTCTGAATAGGTAAGGTAGTACTTGGTCTTTGTCGTGCCGTCGGAGCGCAGCGTCGTGTGCTGCATCATGAACGGTCCTTCGTTGATAACGTCTATCCCCGTATCCCCGACGCCCGTCCACTGTCCGTCAACCTTCTCGATCGTATCGTACAAGGAAGCGACGAGCGGCGTAACCGTCGTATAATCGGGCGTGGCGGGATCGAGCATTTTCATGCCGCAAATCATATTCTTTTCCGTTAACGGATTGTTGTCATTATCGGGTACGAAATACAAATACAAGTCCCCGTTTGCGTCTAAAAAAGGCGACGCGTCGATGGAACTGAAACTTCTTGCGCCCGTCGGGATCGCCCATCCCGAAGCACGCATTTCGTCGAAGTGATTTTGGAACACGATGGGCGGAGCGGATTTTGTAATCGTTTCGCCGTAGGCGTTCTTCGTCTCCGATTCGTACAGTTCAAAAGGTCCGCGCGGACTGTCGGAAACGGCGAGCCCGAGATAATGACCCGCATATTTGGAATTGTTCTTTGCGGACGCCGAAAAGTACATATAATACTTTCCGTTCATGTAGATTACTTCGGGCGCCCAGGCGTCGTAACTTACCCAAGTGCCTTCGGGCTTGACGTCGGCGAATCCGACGGATTCCCAACTTGAAAAATCCTTACTGCGGTAGATTGCAAATCCTCCGCCGTTGCCCGTCGTGCCGTAAGTAAAAAACCAGCCCTTATCCTCGCCCTCGGTGACGTAGATCGCACCCGGATCGGCGTAGAAATCCACTTCGAGTTCGTTGCGGTAAAATTCCTTCGTGTTGTAATTTTCTCCGTCCGCCGCAATGCCGTCGTCGTAGGAAAACTCCCCGTAAGTCGTCTCTCCGCACCCGACGAACGAGACGGACACCAACAAACACGCGACTGCGGAACAAAAGACTGTCTTGATTTTTTTCATATTTTCTTACCCCTTTACCGACGAGACGGCGATATTATTTACGATAAAATTATTGAAAATTCCATAAAGCAAGAGCAACGGAATGAGCGCGATGACAGCGTTCGCCATCGTATTCTGGATCGCCATATCATTTCTTCCCGAGCCCAAATTTCGCAATACGAGCTGCATCGTATATAAATCGGGACGTCCGGAAAGAAACAGCATCGGCTTCATATAGTCGTTGTACGCCGTAATAAACGTTAAAATCAACTGTGCGATGATCCCGGGCGTGCTCATCGGCAAAATCATTCGGAAAAATATCCCTACTCCGCCGAGTCCATCCACTCTTGCCGCCTCGCAGATTTCGTTGGGTATCCCGCGCATATACTGACGGAGAAAAAACACTACCCCGACGCTACCGATCATTCCGGGAATCAACAGGGGCAACGGCGTTCCGAGCCAATCGATCGCGCCGTACAAAAAGTACTGCGGAATAAACGCCACGGTAGCGGGAACCGCCATAGTTAACAGCATGACCGTGAAAAGTATCTCCTTCCCTTGAAACTGAATTTTCGCAAACGCATACGCGCTGAGAGAAGACGCCAATACGCCGATGACAACGGGCGGCAACGTAAAAAGCATCGTGTTCTTTAATCCGACAAAGATATTGGCGGTATATTTTGAAAGAGACAAGTCGAATGCCGAAGAATAAGATGAAAAATCCCACCCTTCCTGCGGAAGCCATGTGAATTTCGCGCTGAGAATTTCCGCAGGCGTTTTTACGCTATTAACCAAAATGATCCAAAACGGAACCAAAATGAGAACGGCAAACAGTATCAAGACCAATCTCGCGCATACCGTTGAAACGGTGTTTTTTATTTTGCTTTTCTTTGCGTTAGTCATTATAGCTCACCCACCTTTTGCTGATCGTCTTGTTGAGGAACGTGAACAAACCGATAATTACCGCAATAAACAGCGACGACGCCGCGGCGACGCCCAAGCCTCCGTACTGCACGGGGTAATCCTTTGCACGGAGCATATATCCCACCAAGGTCAATCCCGAATCATCGGGACCCATCAAATACGGATCCATGTTCATCGTGTCGGCGCGCTGATAAGACTGTAAGCCGCCGATCAGCGCAGTGAGCAGAATATAGAAGGAAGTCGGCGTTACGAGCGGCACAACGATACGAAAAAATTTATCGAATGAATTGGCGCCGTCGAGCTCGGCTGCCTCGAACACCGTAGGCGTAATCGAATTAAGCGCAGCGGTATATAAAAGCACGTTGACCCCGAATACGCTCCAAACCGTCATAATGATGATACACAACTTAAACAAGTTTTTATCCGTAAGCCAGCCCTGCTGTGGAAGTCCGAGAGACGCAAACATCTGATTTAAAATACCGAATTCCTGCGGATTGTAAATATATTTCCAGGCAAACGAAAGCGCAACCAACGAGCAGATGTGCGGAAGGAAGAACACGATGCGAAAAAACCGTCTGCCGAAAAACTTTTTCCGAAGAAGATAGGCGAACAGCAACCCGAAAAACATCTCGAACGGAATGGAAAGACAGTAAATCAGCGTATTTCCCAAAGCCAACCACAGCTTAGCGTCCTTAAAAATATAGCCGAAATTCTTAAAACCCGCCCAGGTCATCGTCGAAAGCTCGTAGCTGTTGGGCTTAAAGGTATTAAAGCTCATTGCCACGCTAAAAAGAATGGGCACAAACATGAACACCGTAAAACCGATGAGCGGTATACTTGCGAGTGCCCAGCCGCACAAATTAT
>JAETTR010000068.1 GCA_021768985.1 Bacillota bacterium | reverse complement strand
CCCGCCTGTGTCCGCGCAGAAAATTCTGAACGGCGGCGCGGAGCTTGCCCGTGCCCATGCCGTGCACGATCCGCACTTCCGTAAGATTGGCGACCAGCGCGCGGTCGAGAAACTGTTCGAGCTCGGGAAGCGCCTCCGCCACCGTAAGCCCGATCAGATTGCACTCGCGCGGAAGCGCGGGGCGTTCGGCAAGGTTGCGGATCACCGTCACCTTTTTTCCCTCCGCCTTGCCCGCGTTCGAGCGGGAAACGGCGTACAGGTCTCTGATCTCCGCTTTGACGCGCAGCGCGCCCACCTGCACCTCCGCCGTGCTCTTGCCCGCGCGGCAGGAGACGACCTGCCCCTCCGCGTTCATGCTCCCCACCAGCACGCGATCCCCTTCTTTGAGCGCCGCGGGGTCCACGGGTACGGCGCGCACCTTTTCCTCTTCCCGTTCGGGCGCCTGCGCCATCTTGTTTTTCAGCGTGCGCGCGCGGATCAGATCCGATTCCGAAAGGGATTCCTTCGCAAAGACGTCCTCGATTTCCTTTAAGAGCTCTTCCGCCTGTGCGGTGCGCTCGTTGACGATCCGCCGCGCCTCCGCTTTCGAGGAGAGCAAAAACTTTTCCCGTTCCTTTTCGAACTTCGCCTCTTCCCTGCCGAGCGCCGCGAGCTTCTGCTCCCATTCCGATTTCAGCCGATTCGCTTCGAGGGAAATTTCCTCCGCGCGAATGCGGCTCTCCTCCGCCGCCCGCACGGTGCGCTCGTAGCTGCGCGCGCCCTCCGAGAGATACCCCCGCGCCTCCTCGATCGTGTCGGCGGGAAGCCCCAGCCGCGTGCAGATCGCAAGCGCGTTCGAGGACCCCGGCGCGCCGATCTTCAAGCGGTACAGCGGGCGAAAATCCCCCGAATCGAATTCCATGCACCCGTTCTCCATGCCCGCCGTTTGGTAGGCGAATTCCTTCAACGAGGAATAGTGGGTGGTCGCGATTCCGCGGCAACCCTTTTTGAGCAGGGAAGAAAGAATCGCGCGGGCGAGCGCCTGCCCCTCTTCGGGATCGGTTCCGCCGCCCGGCTCGTCCAGCAACACGAAGTCGTTCTCTCCCGCCGCCTTTAAAATATCCCGCCGGTTGACGATGTGCGAGGAGAAGGTAGAAAGGTTCTCTTCGATCGACTGGCTGTCGCCGATGTCGCAGAACACCTCGCGGAACACGGCGAGCGAAGTTCCCTCCGCCGCGGGCACGAACAACCCGCACGCCGCCATCAGACAGAACAGTCCGCACATTTTCAAAGTGACAGTCTTTCCGCCCGTATTCGCGCCGCTCACCACGAGGAAGCGATAATCCCCGCCCACCCGCACGGAAACGGGCACGGCGGTCTTTTTGTCGAGCAGGGGGTGCCGACCCTTCACGATCTCCACGAGCCCCTTTCCGTTCAGCGCGGGCTTCGTACAGCCGAGTTTATAGCAGTATTCCGCGCGGGCGTAATAGCCGTCCGCCTCGGCGAGCAGGGCGATATCCTCTTCGAGCTCGGCGCGAAGCCGCCCGATCCCGCGGGAGAGCTCCGCAAGAATGCGCTCCTCCTCTTCCTTCTCGTCGAGGGTGAGAGTGATCAGCTCGTTGTTCATTTCGAGCACTTCCTCGGGCTCGATAAACACGGTCGCGCCCGTCGCCGAACGGTCGTGCACGAACCCCCTGATACTGCGCTTGTATTCCGCTTTTACGGGAATCACGAACCGGTCGCCGCGCACGGTGACGATTCCGTCCTGCAAATATTTCTTCTCCCCGCCCGTGAGATAGGCGGAAAGGCGGGCGCGAATCCGCTCCCCGAGCGCGCGGATCTCTTTGCGGAGAGAAAACAGCTTTTCGCTCGCGTGATCGGAAATTTCCGACTCGTTCACGATTTTTCTGCCGATCTCCTCTTCCAGATTCTCGTCGAACACGAGCCGCGCCGTCAGTTCGCGGAACCGGACGATGCTCTCGTCCGAAAGCGCGCGCACCGAGGAATACAGCACCCGCGCCGACCGCAACAGCCGCGCGCAGGACAACAGCTCCCCGCACGAGAGGGTCGCGCCCTTTTCCGCGCGTTCGACCGCGTCGCCGAGGGGCGGGAAGCTCTCGATTCCGCCCGCGCCGAGCACGAACAGGAGGCGGGTCGCCTCGTCCGTCGTGTCGAGCGCGCGCTTCGCCGCCGCAAGATCGGCGGCGGGTTGCAGGGCGAGAATCTCCGCCTTGCCCCCTTCGAGCACGGCGTATTCCGCGACCGCGGATAAAATTTTATCGAGTTCCAGACGCTGTGCACTCTTTTTCATAACATACTCCTGTTTGCGTGCCCGCGCGTAGGCGGCTCGGCAAACTCCCGCCCGACCGTCTCATCGACCAGCGCGGAGGGCAGACCGCCGTCCGAAATAAGCGGCGCGCAATTATACAATTCGAATCGACAATACGGACCCGCCGCGCAGTATCTGCGCAGCGGAAATTTCCGTCCCGCCTCGTCGGTAAGCGTGTAAAGATCCCTTTTGTCGCACCCGTTGCAGGCGTGCGAAAACGGGCAATAGCAAAGCTCCATAACCTTGATCCCGCCCCCGCGCAACGCGAACGCCCCGCCCGCCGAAAGCGCGTCCTGCTCCCGCAGGGAGAGCTCCGCGGAGAGCGTAAAGTATTTCGCGCCCGCCTCCCGAACTCCCGCGACGGCGTACGCGTTGGTCAGGTTGAACCCCGCCCCCGCGAACAGCGGCTTGCCGTATTTCTTCGCGAGCGCAATCCCGTAATAGCCCTCGCAAAAGATTCCGTCGAACTTTTCCACGGCGGCGGAAACGAGCGCTTCGTCCTCCTCCGTCAGAAGGGGCGGAAGCCATAAATACTTTTCCTTCCCCCTTCGCGGCAGGGAAATTTCACGGTAATCGCGCGGCTTGTAAATCACGATATCCGCGTCCGCGCCCCCTTCGTCCGCCGTGATCGCGGCGGTACGCGTTCCCCTTTCGCAACGCAGGGAAACGCCGTCCCCGCGCACGGGAAGGGGCTCCCGCGCGGGTGCGAGAAAGCCGACCAGCCCCGCGTAAAATTCGCGGCGAAAGGCGTTGAGCGCCGATTTCGGCAGAAAGGCGTTTTCCGTTTCCGCCATGACTTCGGGCGCGAACGGCAGACCGTCCGTCTTGCAAAAGCACGCCGCAATCTCCTCTTGCCCGAGCGGCGCGCTCTGCGCCGCCTGTGCCGCGACTGCGCCCGTACAGACGAACTCCCCGCACGAAGCGGTCGGCAGTTCGCCCGCCCGGATTTGCACCCGTATCGTAATTTTGCGGAAATTCACGGGCTGTAACGCCCGCTTCCCGCCCGCGGCGTCGGTGGTGACGCGCACCTCGTCGCCGGGCAACAGCCGATCCCGCGAAGCAAGAAAAAAACCGCCCGCGCCCCGTTCCGCAAACACGGCGCCGCCGACTTCCTCTCCTTTGCGCAAAATTTTAAAGCCATCGCCCGCGCCTGCGGCGCACCCGCTCCTGCAAAAATATTTTCCTTTGACGAGCGAGATTTCGCCCGCCCGTTCGCCGATATGCCCCTGCACGTTGCGGGAGAGAAAATTCTTCTCCTGTCCGAACGCCAACCCGCGCGTGTAGTCGCCGCGGTTATAGGCGCGCTTTAAGTCGGAAAGCTCGTTCTCCGCCGCGCGCCCGCCGAGCAGGGCGCGGTAATACTTCACCGCAGAAGCAACATACTCCGCCCGCCGCATTCTGCCCTCGATTTTCAAGGAAACCACGCCCGCGTCAACGAACTCTTTTACCTTTTCCCCCGCGCACAGATCGGACGTGGAGAGCGCGAACGCGTAATCTTCGAATCCCGCGCGGTCGATTTTATACCTCTTGCGGCAGGGCTGTTTGCACCGCCCGCGGTTGCCGCTGTTGTTCCCCGCGAACGACGAGAGATAGCACTGCCCCGAAAAGCAGGTGCACAGCGCGCCCTGCACGAACGCCTCGGTTTCTGAAATTTGCGCGATTTTTTCGATTTCTGAAAGCGGGGTCTCCCGCGCGAGCACGACGCGCGAAAAACCGTATTCTTTGGCGAGCTCCGCCCCCGCGGCGTTGCAACAGCCCGCCTGCGTGGAAAGATGCAGAACCATTTCGGGATAACGCCCTTTCAACGCCCGCCCGAGAAAGAGATCCTGCACCAGAATCGCGTCCGCGCCCGCGTTCCACGCCGTGCGCGCGCACCCGAAAAAGCGCTCCGTTTCCCCGTCCTTTACGAGCGTGTTCAGACAGACGTAGACCTTCGCGCCCAGAATATGCGCGAACCGCACCGTGCGGGCGAGCGCTTCGGCGTCGAAATTCTCCGCGCCCTCCCGCGCGGAAAATTCGGTAAGCCCCAAATAAACGGCGTCCGCGCCCGCAAGGAGCGCGGCGTACGCCGATTGTTCGCCCCCCGCGGGGGCTAAAATTTCCGTTTTCAAATCCGTTTCCGCCGTTTATCTGCCGATCGTGCGCTGAATGAGCTCCTGCGCCGCATCGTATCCCATGTTCTTCAAACGCTGATCGCGCGCCGCCACCTCGATGAGAATGGCAAGGTTCCGCCCCGGACTGACCGGCACCGTGAGCTTGGGCACCTTTACCCCGAGAATTTCTTCGAAGTTCTTTTCCCCGCCGATGCGGTCGTATTCCTTATCCCGCCGCCAGGGCTCCATTTCGAATACGAGTTCGACTTCCTTTTCGCCGAGCACCGAACCCGAACCGTACATGTTTTTTACGTTGATAATCCCGATTCCGCGCAGCTCCATGAAGTAACGGATCCGCTCGGGCGCGGTGCCGATCAGCTCTTTCTCCACCCGCTTGATGAGCACCGAATCGTCGGCGACGAGGCGGTGTCCGCGCTTGATCAGCTCCATAGCCGTTTCGCTCTTTCCCACGCCGCTGTTGCCCGTGAGCAGAATCCCCGCGCCGAACACGTCCATCAGCACGCCGTGCACCGTCGTTTCGGGCGCGAGCAGGCGGTTGAGATAGAACTACAAATCCGCCATCACCGAGCTCGTCACCTTGCCCGTGCGGAAAATTGGCGTGCCCGAAGCGCGCGCGCATTCCATGAATTCGGGCAGAACGGGCAGGTCGCGCGCGAAAATCACGCACGGGATTTCCCCGCACTCGAAGAGTTTGCCGATCTTTTCCCTGCGCTCGTCGGGCTTGAAGGAGCGCATATATTCGTGCTCGGTGAGCCCGATCAGCAAAATGCGGTCGGCGTCGAAATAATTATAAAAGCCCGCAAGCCGCAACCCGGGGCGGTCTACGCTGATACTCGTAAACGTGAGAATCCCCCGCCCCGCATACAACATTTCGAGGTTCATATCCCCCGCGAATTTTTCGAGCATAACGGTTGCTCTCGGCAATACGTTTTCGTTCATATTTTTTCTCCTGTAAATCCTTCCATGGCGATGCGCAACGCTTCGGCAACGCCGTCCGTTTCGTTCGAGGACACGACCGTCGCGATTTTCTTTAAGGGCGGTTCGGCGTTTGCCACGGCGAATTTTCCGCCCGCCCGCTCGAGCATGGGCAGGTCGTTGTAATTGTCGCCGATCGCGGCGATTTTCTCCCGCGGCACGCCGTAATGGTTCGCCAGAAACTCCACCGCCGAACCCTTCGTCTGCCCCGCGGGCAAAATCTCGACGAAATATTCCGCCGAACGGGTGACGTAATACCCCGCGCCGAGGGCGCGCTCCACCCGTTCGTTCAAGCCGTCGCGTTCCTCTTTTTCGACCATGGCTAAAATCTTGACGATCCGCAATTTCTTTCTTGCAATCAGCTCCGAGAGCGGTTCGTCCCCGATCACCGTCGCTTTGACCCCGCAAATGCGCTCGTAAATTTTCAGACCCTCGTCGTCGCGGTTGCAATAAAAATCGTTCACCGTATAAATATGCAGGTGCACGTTCTCCTCTTCGAGCAGGCGCACCGCGCGCACCGAATCGGCTACGGAAAACCCGCCGTCCTTCAACAGCTTGCCCGTGGCGATATCGGCGACCGTCGCGCCCTGAAAGGCGACGGCAAGCCCCTCTTCGATCCCGAGATCCTTCAACCTCGGCAAAATCGAAGTCAGCGTTCTGCCCGTCACAACGGCGAACACACCGCCCGCGCGACGGTATTTTGCGATCGCCGCTCTGTTTTTTTCGGAAACCGTTCCGTCCGCGCGCACGAGCGTGCCGTCGAAATCGGAAAGAAAAATATCGTATTTCATTCGCCTACAATTCCTCGAAATATTTTCTGATCCGCGCGGCGAGCTCCCTGCCCACGCCATCGGCGGCGCAGAGATCCTCTTCGCTTGCGCGCATGATCTTATCGATCGTGCCGAATTTTTCGAGCAGAGCCGCACGCTTCTTTCCGCCGATTCCGCCGATCTCTTCGAGCACCGACGCAAGATTGCGCTTGGAATGCAGATTACGGAAATACGTGATCGCAAAGCGGTGTGCTTCGTCGCGAATCCGTTGCAATACCTTCAACGCATAGTCGCGGCGGTCGAGCCGCACGCTCTCGGGCGAAGAAACCGTAAACACTTCTTCCTCCCGTTTCGCAAGGGAAATCAGGTCGATATCCGTAATCCCCGCTTCGTCGAAAATTTGCTTAACGGCGGACAGCTGACCCTTGCCGCCGTCGATCACGATGAGCTGGGGCTTTGCAAACCGCTCCTCTTCGTCGGTACCGAGTTTCGAGAGCCTGCGCGAGAGCACC
>JAETTR010000067.1 GCA_021768985.1 Bacillota bacterium | reverse complement strand
GGAGTTCGATCTGACGGACAAAAAGACGGACTTCCGCGCCCTGCGCAAAAAAGTGGGCATGGTGTTCCAGTATCCCGAGTACCAGCTCTTTGCGGAGACGGTAAAGGACGACGTGGCGTTCGGGTTAAAGAATTTTTCCGACAAAAAGCTCTCTGCGGAAGAGACGGAAGAGGCGGTGCGGTCCGCGCTCGCGATCGTCGGGCTCGACTATAACGAGGTAAAGGACAAATCCCCGTTCGAGCTCTCGGGCGGGCAAAAGCGGCGCGTCGCGATCGCGGGGGTCATCGTCACCCGCCCCGAGGTGCTCGTGCTCGACGAGCCCGCCGCGGGACTCGATCCTCTGGGTAAGCGGGAGATCATGGAGCTGTTGCACCGATTGCATCGGGAATGGTGCAAAACGGTGATCATCGTGTCGCACGATATGGACGAAATTTCGGAGAACTGCACGCGGGCGGCGGTTTTTGCGGAGGGAACGGTCAAGTACGTGCTTCCGCCCAGGGAGCTGTTTAAACGGGCGGAGGAGCTGCAGGCGCTCGGGCTGGATATTCCGCTCACGGCGCGGCTTTGCAATCTGCTCGAAGCGCGCGGCGTAACGCTTAATTGCGACTTTACGGTCGAGGATTTCGTGCAGAAAGTATTGCGGGCGAAGGGGGGCGAATCGTGAAAGACGTCACCTTCGGGCAATATTATCCCGTCACTTCCTTCGTGCACCGCATGGATCCGCGGCTGAAAATTCTCTTTTTGATCGCGTATATCACGGCGATCTTTCTCGCGACGAGCTTTTACGGGCTCGCGGCTTGCGCCTTCGTGCTTCTGCTTGCGATCGCCTTTTCGCGGGTGCCGATCGGCAAAATTTTCCGCGCCGTGCGGGGGATCCTCTTTCTCGTGCTCTTCACCGCGGCGTTGAATATCTTCTTCTACCGCGGCGAAACGGTGTATTGGCAGTGGAAATTTCTCGCGGTCACCAAAGAGGGGCTTATTTTCTCGGCGTTCCTCGTGTGTCGGCTCGTACTGCTCGTCATCTGTTCGTCCATGCTCACTTACACGACGACGCCCGTCGAGCTTACCGACGGCATCGAGAGTCTGCTGACCCCGTTGAAGTGGATTCGTTTCCCCGTGCACGAGCTCGCGCTGATCATGAGCATCGCGCTGCGGTTTATTCCGATTCTGATGGACGAAACCGACCGCATCAAGAACGCGCAAAAGGCGCGCGGCGCGGATTTCGAAACGGGCGGGTTGATCAAAAAGATCAAGGCGATCGTGCCCGTGCTCATTCCGTTGCTGCTTTCGGCGCTCCGCCGCGCGGAGGAGCTCGGCGACGCCATGGACGCCCGTTGTTATTCGGGCGGTAAGCACCGTACCAAATATAAAAAACTGCGCTTTACCTGGCGGGACCCCGTGGGGGTGCTCGTCGCCGCCGCGCTCGTGACGGGCGTGGTGCTCCTTCGCGTATACGGGATCGGTACGATATGAGATACGCGTTGCTCGTCAGCTACGACGGAACGGACTTTTCCGGATTTCAGAGCCAGCCGAACGCCCGCACGGTACAGGGCGAACTCGAACGGGCGGCGGAAGAGGCGTTCGGCGTGCGGGTGAAAATCAGCGGAAGCGGGCGGACGGACGCGGGCGTGCATGCGCTCGGGCAGGTCTGCCACTTCGACGCGGAAACGAAAATTCCCGCAAAAAAGATAAAAAATTGCCTGAACGGGTTTCTTCCGCCCGATTTAAGGGTATTAAAGAGTATAGAGGCGCCCGCGGGGTTCGACTGCACGCGGGGCGCGAAACGGAAAACGTACTGCTATTCCTTTTATTATGCGGAAACGGAACTGCCTCTTCTGGACCGCTATCACGCGCGGGTGAAGGAGGAACCAGACCTCGGGCGGATGCGGGCGGCGGCGGAACTGCTCGTCGGCTCGCACGATTTCAAGGCGTTCTGCGCTTCGGGCTCCTCGGCAAAGACGAGCGTGCGCGAAATCTACTCGGCGGAAGTTGATCGGGAACGGGCGGGCGAAGGATGGGTATACCGCGTCCGCGTATGCGGAAACGGATTTTTATACAACATGGTGCGCATCATCGCGGGCGAGCTGTACGCCGTGGGGTGCGGCAAGGAAGAGGGGATCACGGCGGCTTTCGAAACGCGCAGGCGGAATTGTCTCGCCCGCACCATGCCGCCGAACGGACTTTTGATGGAACGGGTGGAGTACGAAACGGAGTTGTTCTGATTCGCATTTCGCCGTTTATATAGCGGAAACAAAAAATTAAGGAGTATTCAATGGAATTTTTCGACTGGATCAGCGTGCCGCAGGTGGTGTTGAGCTTTCTGGACATCTTCGCGAACAGCGCAGAGGACGCCGTTTCCAAGAGCACGATGATCATGATCATCTGTCTTGCATCGGCGGCGGGGCTCTATCTGATCGGATTGCTGTTCGGCGGATTCGGACTCATGACGATGGCGCGCCGCAAGGGCATGAAGAATTGGTGGCTCGGGTTCGTGCCCTTCGGGAACACCTATCTCGCGGGTCAGCTTGCGGGGGATACGAGCGTGTTCGGCGCGAAGATGAAGCGTTCGGGGCTGTACGCCATGCTCGCGGAGATCGTGTACGTCGGACTCGAAGTCGCCTTGCTCGTCGTTTCGTTTTTGTTGCTGAACGCGGACTTTTACGAATTCGTAACCGTCGGCGACGCGGGCGACGGCTATTGGCAGTTCAGCAACGCGCTGTTCATGGCGAAATCCCCCGAATTCGCCTGGATTCTTACGCTGAACACGGTGCTGGAAGTGATCGCTTATCTTTCGCGGTTCGTCGCGCTGTTCTTCTTTTTCGTCATGTTTACGGCGTTTTTCCGCAAATACTTTATCCGCAGTCCGTTCCTCATGGCGTTTCTGTGCTCCTTCCTGCCCGTGCGCGGGTTCGTGCTCTTCGCCGTGCGGAACAACACGCCCGTCGATTACAACGCCTATATGCGCCGCAGAATGGAAGAGATGCAACGTAGCCGGCAACAGCAGTACGGCGACGGCGGACAGGGGAACTACGGCGGAAGCGCGGACGACAGTCCGTTCTCCGATTTCGGCGGTTCGCCGAACCCGAACGGAACCTCTTCGGGCGGCGGCTCGGACGACAGTCCTTTTTCCGATTTTTAAAGATTTTTCCGAAAACCTCCTGCGGGAGGTTTTTTTAATTCGCGCGTTAATTTCAGAAAAACGTTTTACAAACCCGTCGTTTCCTGCTATAATATAATCAATAATTATACCGAGCGGACGCAAAACCGCTTTTGGTTCAACGGAGCTTATAGCCGATATGGAAGAAGTCATCTCCGCGATCGCCACGGCGCAGGGTCGGGGCGGAGTCGCGATCGTCCGCATGAGCGGCGCGGGCGCGCTTGAAATCGCAAAGAAAATGTTTTCCCGAACGGGGGAGTACGCGCCGAATCGGATGTACGCGGGCGAGATCGCGTGCGAAGGGTTTTCCGATTACGGCATGTGCGTCTACTTCCGCGCCCCCAAATCGTTTACGGGGGAGGATATTATCGAGTTTCACTGCCACGGCGGTACGGAAATCGCCCGCGGCGTGTTGAAGCGCACCCTTTCGCTCGGCGCGCGGCTTGCGGAACGCGGCGAGTTCACCAAGCGCGCCTTTTTAAACGGAAAGCTTTCCCTTTCGGCGGCGGAGGGCATGGCGGACATGATCGACGCCGAGTCGGAAGCCCAAGTGCGGAGCGGTTACTCGCTGTATACCGAGCGGCTCACGGAAGAGGGAAAGCGGTTGCAATCGTTGCTGACCGAATGCCTCGCGGGGATCGATGCGGACATTGACTATCCCGAAGAGGATCTAAACCCCGTTTCCCGTGCGGAGACGGCGGAAAAACTGCGCGAGGTCATCGGCGCGCTACAATCCCTTCTGGGTCAGTACCGCGCGGGGAAAAAGATCAAATCGGGGGTGAGCGTCGCGCTGTGCGGCAAACCGAACGCGGGCAAGAGCTCCCTTTTAAACGCGCTTTTGGGGTACGATCGGGCGATCGTTTCCGATCTCCCCGGCACCACGCGGGATATCGTGGAGGGCGCGCTCGAAATCAACGGCGTGCTCTTCCGCCTGTACGACACGGCGGGCTTGCGCGAGGGGGCGGACGAGGTCGAACGCGAGGGAATCCGCCGCGCCGAAAACGCCGTCAAGGGCGCCGATCTGATCGTCTATTTAAAGGAATCGGGAGACGATTTCTCGTTTCCCGCGGAAACGCCCGTGATTACGGTGGGCGCGAAATGCGATCTTTCCCGCAGGACGGATTGCGAATTGTCCGTCTCTTCCCGCACGGGCGAGGGGCTCGCGGAATTGAAAGCGTTGATGTACGAACGGGGCTACGGCAGGGAGAGCGATATCTTCGTGCTCGAAGAGCGGCATTATCGCGCGGCGGAGGCGGCTTGCGCGGCGGCGGTTTCGGCGCTCGGGGGCGCGGAGGGCGGACTGCCGCCCGAGCTGTACGCGGAGGACGTGCACCGCGCCTGGTATGAGCTCGGGCTGTTCAGCGGAGAAACGGCGGCGGAAGCAGTGATCTCCGAGATTTTCGAAAAATTCTGCGTCGGGAAATAAATTCACACTTTTTCTTGCGAACTGACGCAAGAAAATTCCGTGATTTGAGGAAATTTTATGGTAAATCTCGAATTATACAAAGTATTTTACACGGTGGCGAAATGCGGAAGCCTGACGCGGGCGGCGGAAGAGCTGTACATCTCGCAACCCGCGGTGTCGCAGGCGATCAAGCAGCTCGAAAGCCAGCTCGGCGTATCGCTTTTTAACCGTCTGCATAAGGGAATGGAGCTTTCCGCGCAGGGCGGCGAACTCGTGTTCGCCGACGTGGAGCGCGCGTTACAGCTTCTCAACGGCGTGGAGGGGCGGCTCGACGAATTGAAGCGGAGCGCGAAGGGCACCCTTCGGATCGGCGCGTCCGAGACGATCTTCCAATACGTGCTCGCGGAAAAGATCGTGGAATACCGCAAGCTCTATCCGCAGGTCAAAATCGAGCTCTTGTCCGACGTGTCGCCCAAGATCATCGAGCTCATGAAGACGGGGCGTTGCGATATCGGATTTCTCAACCTTCCGTCCGCGCCCGACGACGGGATCGCGATCGCCGATTCCATCTTTTTACTGCACGATATTTTTATCGCGGGCAAAGAGTTTTCCTCGCTCGCGGACAAGACGCTCTCGGCGCGGGATCTGCAAAATTACCCGCTTCTTCTGATGGAGGAAAAGACGGTCGCGCGCGCAGCGTTGAAGCGGTATGCGGAGAGCCACGGCGTGGATCTCCGTCCGTCGGTGGAAATAGACAGCTGGGGATTCATGAAGCGGCTTGTGGTGAACGGTATGGGAATCGGATGCATTCCGCGCGAGTACGCCATGAACAAGCTCGGCGACGGCTCGCTGTTCGAGCTGAAAGTGGAGCCCGAAATGCCCGCCCGTTCGGTGGGTCTTGCGCTTCCGAAGAACGTGAACATGACCTATTCGCTTCGCTCTTTTATCAATCTTTTTAAGAAAAACGGGTAATTTTCCCGAAAATTCGGTTTTTAACGGAAAAATTCCGCCAATTATGCACGATATTTCGCCCAAACTCTTGCGAATCTCAAATCTTTGTGCTACAATAAATGCGTATGGGTTTTCCCGCGTACTTTTTCTGTTTTACGAGAAAGACTAACTACGGAGTAAATCATGGATAAACGGAAAAGAAGAATCTTGCATATCCTTTCGGTAACGATTATCGCATGCGTCGTCGTGATCGTATCGATTATATACATGACGGTTTTAAGGAATTCGGTGCGTTCGGCAACCATGCAGGATATCGTCGAAATGGCGAAGCATGACCGCGCCTCGATTCAGACTTATATCGAACACAACTGGGATTTTCTCGAACGCATGGGGCTCCGGCTTCACCGCGAGGACTTCGCGCAGATGAAAGACGTGCAGGAGAATATTTTGCAGGAACGGGAAGAGGGCGGCTTCGACTACGTTTACATCGTAGACGAAGAGGGCACCGCTTACACCGACACGTTTTTGAGTATTCCGAAATCCGAACACGATTTCACGCGGAGCTTTTATCGTGCGGAAAAGGTTCTGAGCAGAACGGTATTCCATTATAATTGGGTCGGAGAGAACGAAGAGGAGGAATATCTCGTCTACGGAATCAACCTCAACGAGCTGTACGATGCGAACGGCGACAAGTTCAAAGAGCTCGTCGTGGGCGGCAAAAAGATGTTCGCGCTTCTCGGACTGACCAAAGTCAGTTCCATTCAGGACGGACTTGTGATCGATATTTTTAATAAAGACGGTTTGTCGCGCGGATACAGCGCCGTCGTCGATACGAACGGTAACTACATCGTGGACATTTACCGCACGGGGTATCTGAATCAGCAACGCAACCTGTTCGATTACGTGGACGAATGCGACCGTTCCGATCTTACGAGCGAGCAGGTGCGGGAAAAGATGCTTGCCGACGAAACGTTCAGCTTTTCCAGAACCGACCGCGAGGACGTGACGCCTAAAAGCCGCGTCGCCTATTGCACGCCCTTCGAAAGCGCGGAAATCGATTGGTATTTCATTATGTCGGTGGACGACGCCGTGTTCCAGGAGCGCAGTTCGCCGCTCGTTTCGCTCAACCTCGTCGAGCTTCTCGTCGTGGTTCTCATCGTAATCGCGGCGCTTCTCATCGTCATG
>JAETTR010000066.1 GCA_021768985.1 Bacillota bacterium | reverse complement strand
TCGCTCGTTGCGCCCCCCACGAAGGTGCCTGCCGCCATGATCACTTTACAATCATACCCCGGCATATCCCACGCTTCCGGACGAACGAAAGAATCGATGGGCGAGCACTCCTGCACCGAAACGATGAAATCGGTGAGTTCGCGTTCGGTATGAAAGCGAACCGCGCGGGTAATATCGGCGAGCGGCGTTCCGATTTTCGGGAAATTTTCGTAGCCGAGCGTTTCCATACATTTCCCGATCAGAAGTCCGCCCTTCAACGCCTGTGCGACCGTATGCGGCGCAAGAAAGAATCCTTCATAGAAATATTGATACCCGAACGCATAGGAGCCGATCTCCCCGCCGACGGAGGGCGCCGTCAGGCGGTTTTCGCACGCCGCGACCGCTTCCGCCTTGCCCGCGATATAGCCGCCCGTCGGCGTAAGTCCGCCACCGGGATTTTTAATCAGGGAACCCACGATCAAATCGGCGCCGACTTCGGTCGGTTCCCGCCGTTCGACGAATTCGCCGTAGCAATTGTCGACAAAGATATTTCCCGTAAACCCGCAACCGCGCACGAAAGCACACATTTCCCCGATCTCCTCCACGGTGAACGCATCGCGTAACTCGTACCCGCGCGAACGCTGAATGTAAACCATTTTATATCCTTGTTCCACAAGCGAGGCTTTTACTTTGGAAAAATCCACTTTTCCCTGCCCGGTTAACTCCACGACCGAAAAAGAGATTCCGTACTCTTCAAGCGAGCCGTTTCCCTTCCCCCAAACGACGCCGCGCAGGGTATCGTAGGGCGTGCCTGTAATACAGAGCACACGGTCTTTCGGACGGAGTAAACCGAACAACGCCACGGTAAGCGCGTGCGTTCCGCTGAGCAACGCGGGAGAAACGATTGCGCGTTCCGCGCCGAACGCACGGGCAAACACTTTCCCGAGCGTTTCCCGCCCCTCGTCGCCGTAGCCGTAACCGTTCGTCTGGGCAAAGTGGCGCACGGCGACGCGCTCTTCTTTAAACGCTTCGAGTACCTTCTCCGTATTATATAACGCAACCTCGCCGATCGCGCGGAATTCGTTCCGAAGCGAATTTTCCGCAGTTCGGATAAACGATTCAATTTCCATATATTTTCAAAACCTCCCGCACGATCTCCTCCATAGACTTCGGGAACAGTTCATGCAGATTTTCCATTCTCTTAAAAAACGTAAGCTGCCGTTTGGCGTAATTTCGGGTGTTTTTTGCTATTATGTCACGCATAGTACTTTGCGAATCTCCACTTTTCAAACATTCGACCACTTCTTTATAGCCGATCCCCTGCATGCACTGCGCGTCTTCAGGCACGCCCTGCGCAAGCAAACCCCGCACTTCTTCCTCGAGTCCGTTTGCGAGCATGTCGGAAACGCGGCGGTCGATCCGCTCGTAAAGCGTTTCCCGCGGATAAGAAACGGCAAACGCTTCGAAGGGATAACGGGGAATATTTCCGTCGTTCTGTTCGGATTTCTTCTTGCCCGTGAGCTCGTAAATTTCCAACGCGCGCACCACCCGCTTGACGTCGTTGAAATGTAATTTTTCCGCGCTTTCGGGATCCGCTTCCATAAGCAGCGCGTGCAGATACTCCCGCCCCTTTTCGGCGCAGATCCGCTCGTATTTGGCGCGAATCTCTTCCGAAGCGGGCGCGCAACCGAAGGAACTGCGGTACAGCAGGGCGTTCATATAAAACCCCGTTCCACCGCACAATACGGGCGTTTTCCCGCGCGACAGAATCTCTTCGAGAACAGGAATCGCCATACGCTCGAAATCGCTTACCGAAAACTTTTCGCGCGGATCGGCAACGTCGATCATATAATGCGGAACCCCGCCCCGCTCCGCTTCCGTCGGCTTTGCAGTGCCCACGTTCAGCCCGCGATAGACGAGCAACGCGTCACAGGAAATAATTTCACCGCCGAGCCGTTTCGCGCACTCCACGGCGAGCGCGGTTTTTCCGCTTGCGGTCGCCCCGCAAACGACGAGCAGTTTCTTCATACAATCCTTTTAAAGAGTTTTTCGATTTCGCTCTTCTTCATTTTGACCGCGACGGGTCTGCCGTGCGGACAGCGCAAGCCCATATCACCCTCGGTTTCCACGATCAGTGCGCGTCCTTCCTCTTCCGTGAGCGAGTCTCCGCCCTTTACCGCCGCTTTGCAAGCGGAAGTCGCAAGACGGTCTTTGATCAGATCGGCGAGCTTGATTGCGCGCAGACTCTCCATAGACGAGAGCACCTCGGCAAAAAAGCTCTTTAAATCGATGCTCTGCAAATCGACAGGCACGGAAGAGACCCTGACGCTCGTGTCGCCGAACTCGTCGATCTCGAAGCCCATTTCCCGCAGAATCGCGAAATTTTTCTCCAGAAACGCAAACTCCTGCGCGTTTACGTTGAGCACGTACGGGATCAGCATGGGTTGCGAAACGACTTCCCGACTCTCCCACTTGGCGCGCAATCGGTTATAAATCAGCCGTTCGTGCGCGGCATGCTGGTCGATAAAATAGGCGGCGTCGCCGATTTCGTAAATAAGATAAGTGCGGAACAACTCGCCCTTGTATACGAGATTGTTCGGATCGATCCGTTCCTGCGTAGCGCGCGCGTTTTTCTCTTTTTCCTCCGCTTCGCGCAAAATTCTCTGATTTTCCGCAAAGAAGTCTTTCTTTTCCTCGCGCTTCTCTTCCGTTGCGGAAAGCGGCGCGCGAACCTCGAGATCCGCCGAAACGGAAGGCTCGAAAAAGCGCGGCTCCGTTCCCTTGCCCCCCACGGAAGAAATATCGAAAGCGAGTTCCTTTTTTGCCTGTTCGTAAGTCATCTTCACGGGCGCGGGCGGAACGACGGGTTTTTCAAACGTCGATCTGATTTCGGGCACCGGCGCGACGGGCGCGGTTTGGGGAACGGATTCCGCCTTTGGAACGTCCGCAAGATATTCGAGCGCGCGCGAATTCCCGTCAAGCACCGCCGAAACCACGGAATACACGCACCCGTAAATAATCTGATTGTCCGCGAAACGCACGTCCGCTTTGGTCGGGTGCACGTTTACGTCTACGATTTCGGGCGGAATCTCCAAAAAGAGCACGTAGAACGGGTATTGCCGTTTCATGAGGTACGCGCCGTAGGCGTTCGTGACCGCCGCGGCAACCGTCTGATTGACGACGTACCGACCGTTAACGAATAAGCTCTGATAACTGCGGTTGGGTTTGGAAAAATTCTGATTCCCGATAAAGCCGGAAATTTTAATCCCGTGCTTATCGGCGTTCAGCTCGTAGCAATTTTCGAGAATGCCGCCGCCGTACACGACGGCAAGCGCGCTCTTTAATCCGTCGCCGAAAGAACGGTATTTCACTTTTCCGTTCGTGAGGTAGGTGAAGGCGATATCCGGACGGGAAAGCAAAAAGCGCGCCATCATGTTCGTAACGTCCGCTTCTTCCTGACCGTCCGATTTCAGAAATTTCAAACGCGCGGGCGTATTAAAAAACAAGTCCTCCACGCTCACGACGGTGCCGTTCGCGCCCGCTTCGGGGCGCACTTCGCCCAGGACTCCGCCCGTACAATCGAGCGCGTACGCGTCGCTTCCCGCCGTCTTGGATAAAATTTTCATACGGGAAACGGCGGCGATCGAAGCGATCGCTTCGCCGCGGAAGCCGAGCGTTTGCACCGTAAACAGGTCCTCCGCACAGGAAAGCTTGCTCGTGGCATGCGCGGAATAAGCGCGTTTTAAATCCTCTTTTTCGATTCCGCTTCCATTGTCCGTGACGCGGACGAGCTTTTTGCCGCCCCCTTCCACCTCCACGGTAATCTCGCTCGCGCCCGCGTCCACCGCGTTTTCAACGAGCTCTTTTACTACCGAATAGGGACGGTCCACCACTTCGCCCGCCGCGATTTTGTTATAGACGTCGGCGGAAAGAAGGTTGATTTTCATTTGATTTTCTCCTTCCATTCGGAAAGCAACGCGAGCGCCTGCAAGGGCGTAAGCGCGTTCACGTCGATTCCTTTCAGTTCTTCCGCAAGATCGGCGGTTTTCTCCGCCGCCTCTTCTTCCGGCTCTTCGCCGCGCGGCGCGCGTAGGGTCAGATCGTTCTTTTCAAGCCGCTTCAGGATCGCTTTTGCACGCGAGGTAACCTCTTCGCGCACCCCCGCGAGCGACGCAACCTCCACGCCGAAGCTGCGCGAGGCACCGCCCCGCACGATCTTCCGCAGAAATACGATACTTCCACCGATCTCGCGCACGTTGATTTTGTAATTTTTTACCCCTTCGAGTTTACCTTCGAGCTCCGTCAGCTCATGGTAATGGGTGGCGAACAGCGTCTTGGCGCGCACCTTTTCGGTCAGCTGTTCGATCACCGCCCACGCGATCGAGAGCCCGTCGAAGGTGCTCGTGCCCCGTCCGACCTCGTCGAGAATCAAAAGACTCTTCTCCGTGGCGTTCCGCAGGATATTGGCGACTTCCGTCATTTCCACCATAAAGGTACTGCGGTCGGAAATCAGATTATCGCTCGCGCCGATTCGGGTAAAGATTCTGTCGCACAGCGGAATCCGCGCCCGCTTTGCCGGCACGAAGCACCCGACCTGCGCCATAAACACGGTAAGCGCAACCTGACGCATATAAGTACTCTTACCCGCCATATTGGGTCCGGTAATGATCATAGTACGGTTTTCGCCGCCGTCGAGATTGCAATCGTTGGGAATAAACCGCTCTTTCGAGATCGCTTCCACGACGGGGTGACGCCCCTCTTCGATTTCGAGCGCGCCGTCCTCTGCGATTTCGGGACGGCAATACTTGTTCTCTTTTGCAACGACGGCAAACGAAACAAAGCAATCCAGCAAAGAGATCGCGTTTGCGATCTGCTGAAAGAGCGGGATATTGCGCGCCAGAATTTCGAGCAATTCGCCGAACAGATGCTCTTCCAAACGCATCGCCGCGTCCGCGCTGCCGAGGATCTTGCTCTCGAGCTCCTTCAACTCCTCCGTCGTAAACCGTTCGCCTCCCGCAAGCGTCTGGCGGCGGAAATAGGAATAGGGCACCTTGTCGAGGAAGGACTTGCTGACCTCGATGTAATAACCGAAAACGCGGTTGTAGCCCACCTTCAGCGTGCGGATTCCCGTACGTTCCCGCTCCCGCGCTTCGAGCTCGCTGAGAAGCGTCTTTCCCCCGTCTTTGACTCCGCGCAGTTCGTCGAGCTGCGCGTTGTATCCGACGCGGATATAATCGCCCTCCTTCAAAGTCGTCGCTTCGGGATCGATCGCGCTGTCGAGCAGCGCGCAGATTTCTTTGGTGTCGATCAGATTTTCGGCGATCTCTTTCATGAGCGGAGAAGTGAACCCGCTCAACTGGAATTTGATCGAAGGCACCACGGAGAGCGAAGCGGAAAGCGCAAGACAATCGCGCGGCTGCAAGTTTCCGTTCGATATTCTGCCCGTCAGCCGCTCGATATCCCGCACGCCGCCGAGCATATCCGAAAGCCCCATTCTCACCACCGTCGAGCGGTAGAGCTCGTCTACGGCGTCGAGCCGCTTTTCGATCTCCGCTTTATCCGCCAGCGGAGAAGTGAGCATTGACGACAATTTGCGCGCCCCCATGCCTGTTTTGGTCTTATCCAACAGCCACAGGAGCGAACCGTACTTCGAGCCTTCGGCGTTATTCTTTAAGATTTCGAGATTGCGGATCGCGATCGTATCGAGCGTCATGTTCCGCTTACCGTCGGTGTATTTTAAGGAATTGATGTTTTTCAGCGCGTGCTTCTGCGTGTCGCGCAAATATTCCACGAGCGCGCCGGAGGCGATGACGGAACGCGCATGAGTTTCCAGACCGAGCGCTTCCATGGAAGCGACGCCGAACTGCTCCCGCAAGTTCTTTTCCGCCTGATTGCGCTGAAACGCCCAGGGGAGATAACAGGAGCACGCGGGGAGCGAACGCTCCTTTTCCGCCCTCTCCTTGATTTCGAACAGAAGCTCCTCGTTGCAGATGATCTCCGCCACCGCCAGATTGACGAGAACGTTGATCAGCTCTTCGGCGCTCTCCTCTTCCTGCGTGCGGAACTCGCCCGTCGTAATATCCGTCCATGCCAACGCATAACGGTTGTTTTCTTTATACCCGCACGCGATAAAATTATTCTTCTTTTCGTCCAAAAGGCTCTCTTCCGTCACCGTGCCCGCCGAAACAATCCGAATCACGTCCCGATCGACGATCCCCTTGCTCTCCTTCGGGTCGGAAAGCTGTTCGCAGATCGCCACCCGTTCGCCGAGCGCGACGAGCTTTGCGATATAGGCATCCACCGCGTGATAGGGAACCCCGCACATGGGCGCGCGCTCCTTCAGCCCGCAATCCCTGCCCGTAAGCGTCAGATTCAGCATCTGCGACACGCGCACGGCATCATCGTAAAACATTTCGTAAAAATCACCCAAGCGGTAAAATACGACGCAATCTTTATGCTTCTCTTTTATGGAGAGATAGTGCTCCATCATCGGTGAAATTCCCATGTTACTCCTCTTCGGCTACAATCCTTCAGTAAAGGCATAAGCCGTTAGCTTTTGTAATTTCCAGCGTGACGAACTCCCCGATCGGGTTATGATGGCACGCGATGTAACCCATTCTGCCGTATACGTCCCGTCCGACATACAGTTTTTTCTTTTAGTCGTAGTCCTCGCACAATATTTCCGTGCGTTTCCACACGTACTTTCTGCTCCGCTCGCGCGT
>JAETTR010000065.1 GCA_021768985.1 Bacillota bacterium | reverse complement strand
GTTGGCGTTGACCGTCGCCACGAGATAATAATTCCCCGTCTGCGAAGGTCTTGCGCTCAACGATTCGCCGCTCTCGGTCATATATGTGAAAATCGTCGCACCGCCCGCGTTCGCTTCGCCCGCCGGCTCGCTCGGCGTTTCCCCTTCTCTCCAGTTCTGAATGGAAGGAACGACCTTCCAACTGTTCACGAGAACAGGCTTTTTCGCGATAGTAAAGTAAACCTCTGCGTAGAGCTCGTCGTACTGCTCGCCCGACGCGGAATCGGTATATACGGGCACAAAGGCGATCAGACGGTACTCGCCCGCCTCCGTAGGCGGTTCGGTTCCGACCGAAACGCCGCCGTTCGTTTCATAGCGGAACGTCACGTCGCCGAAGGACGCGGCTCCGACGGGCTGATTGGGGGTTTCCCCTTCCGTCCAGCCCTGAATATTGGGCGCAACGCGCCAACCGTTCGACCGTTGCGCCATGACGTTGAATTTTACTTCGGACGCGGGAATCGCATCGTAGTCGTCCGTTCCCACGACGAACGCAATCAGCTTATAACTGCCCGCGTTCAAGTTTTGCAACACGCTTAAATCGTCTTTTCTGTTATCGTATACCGTGTTGCCGTCGAGACCTTCCACCGTAAAGACGGGCGTTCCAAACTTCGGCGTGCCGACGAGCGTGCCCGCGGCGTCTCCGCGCAACCAACTCGTGATATTGGGAGCGGTCAGCCAACCGTTCTTGCCTCTTCCGATGGTGAAAAATACCGATTTTTCAAGATTTGTATAGTTATTCCCGCCGTCTGCGGTAACGAACATTTCATACGAACCGGCGGGCACGTTCGCATAGCTTTGGTCGGGCGAAAAACCCGTGATATCGCCGTAGCCCGCGCCAACCCGATTGCCTGCGTTTAACCGATAGAACAGGAAAGAGGTTGCGCCGTGCGCGGCTTCACCGAATCTGCCGTTTGCGCCCGGATCATATCCGCCGTAATTCCATGCGAAAAACCGAGGCGTTTCCGCCCAAGCGTTCTCCGCCGACGAAACCGTAAAGGAAACCCAGTCGGACGTTGCGCCCGTATAATTCTTGCTCGCGGGTACGGCGGCTTTGATATAGTAGGTTCCCGCATCGAGATCTCTTAACACGGCGATCTGCGCAAGATTCGTCACGACGCCGTTTTCGGTAATGATCGGACTGAGGTAGTCCAACGGTCTCATCTGCCCGTCGATCTCCTGCGCCACCGTGAAAGTCGCGGGAAGTCCGGATTCGGAAACCCCCGTAAAACGATTGGCTTCGGGAATATAGCCCTTATAACTCCAAGGGATCACGCCGACCTCCTCCGCCCAATTCTCTTGCGCGGGAGAAACATGCCAATTAAGCAGAATCGCGCGGACGGCGGCTTGTCCTTCGGAATCCGCCCAACGGTAAATCCCCGATTGATCATTGAGCGAAATCGTCACCGTGTATTGCTCGCCCGTTCCGTTCGCTTCGAGCTCGGTATTCCCCGTAACGGTATAGAATTCCCGCTCGAATTCGGGAGCGTGTGTCAAAAACGCCGTAATCAGCGTACCCGAATACACAAATTTCGTTTGCGCGAGCGCAGGAACGGAAAGCGTGCGATAGAGCACGATGTCGAAATAATCTTCGTAGTTCTGCGCGTCGTCATGCAAAGGCGCGTAATTTTTCGCTTCCGCCTGATAGAACACACGGTAACGGGCGGGAGTTTTGAATTCGTTATCCCAGAAGTTGTCGTTTGCGGCGTAGTAAACGTCATCGTAATTTTTCGCAAGGTTAAATTTCAAAACGGGAGCCACGTCGAAATATTCGCTCTGATCGGCTAACGCCCAATACCCCGCGGCGTCGTTCGAAAACTCGGGGAGATACCCCGTAAACCCGACTTCGCCGATTGCGCCGAAGAAGTCCTCTCCGCTTGTCACTTCCGCAACGTCGACCTCTTTTGTCTGACCCTTGAATCCGCCGTCGGAAATCCGGAATACCGCGGGCGTTACTTCGAACGCATAAGACACGCTGAAACCCTTATAACGATAAGGATTCGTTTCGCCGTAGGACACTCCGTCCCAATAGCCGAAGTGTTTATTCAATGAAATTTCTTTTACCCGAAACGTAATTTCATACTGTCCGACAGGCATATATTCGTTCACATAATAATTCCACTGCGAACGGGGCGCATCGCTGCAAACAATCACGGAACCGCCGTCTTTATCGTCGGGATCCGACGATTCTCCGTTACGGTAAATAGAAAAGGTGACGATGTCACTCGTTCCGCCGTTTTCCATATCCCACCCCGACGAAATTTGCGGCTTGCTTCCCACAAGCCAAGAAACGACAAGTTCATTTTCGCATTTTAATTCGTAAAAATCGTTTACTTGGTCCGATAAATAAGCTTCATCCCCGTGCTGCAACCACGGATAAACGGCAACGTTCTCCTTATCCCCGAACTGCCAGGAATTGACGCGATAAGGCAAATATTTCATTTCCGCGCCGGACTCTTCGTTCGGCGCCATCACCAGCTCATTCGCATAACTTACGACGTACCAGGTCTTTTCAACCGTTACAGCGTTATCGCTGAAAGAAGTGATGCGCATACCGTTCTGCGCAAAAGCATTTGCCTGTGAAGAGTTTCCGTAAACGAATCGATTATCCCCTTTCGCAGTCAGTGTTACGGACGCTTTGTAACTTCCTTCATCGGTTGCGGAAGCAACCGATGAAGGAGTATACTCCTTCGAAAATAACTCGGACTCTTGCAATGCGATTCCGTAATTTTGATCGTCGGCTTCGGCGAAATGATAAAAAACGCTGTTATAAAACATACCGCTCTGCATAGGAAGGAATTCCCAGTCGCTCCAATATCCATTCGGCGGAGTCTGCATTTCCGTAGCGGAATAATAAGTAAGCCCTCTTGAATTCCCGTAAGAATACGAATATGCAAAAACCTCTTGCGCGGAAGCTAACTTTTTATCCGGAACCGCGCTCTCCCAAGTCAGCGCAGAATATATGTTGATCTCGTTCTCCGCGGCGTTCGCAACGGTAAGGGATTCACCGTTTATCAGAAACAGACACCCCAATCCCGCGGTACAGACAGCCGCCGCCAACAAAATATGCTTTCCGTTTTTTCTCATTCGCGTAAACCTCGCTCTTGTTTCGTGCATGTATATCCTTTTCCCTATTATATATCATTCCGTCAAATTTTACAAGTGATTTTTTTCGGAATGGCAGAATTTTGCCGAATTCTGTTATCCGAACCGAGATTTTATGCGATATTGTCGCAAAATGAACAAAATAATATCGACTCTACCCACAGTAGAGTAAAAAAACAGAAGGTAGAGAAGGATCAAAACAATGGAGAGCGAATTCGGCAAGGAATAGGGTGTAAAATCCGGCGTACGGTGTTAAACTATTATCGGAAGCGAAAAAAGAGCATTCGCCCCCAAGGAGTAAAATGATGGCTGACTTCGAAATTTTTGCGGATTCCGCGGCAAACATTCCCGACGAAATGCGGAGTGCCCGCAACATTCAAACGATATCGTATTATTGCACGATCGACGGGAAGGAAGTTCCCTGCGTGGAGGACGGCGCAAAATATTCGGAAATCGCGAAAGAGTTTTACGCAAAGATGCGTGAAAACGCCGACGTGAAAACTTCGCTGATTGTGGAGGAACGGTTCGTGGAAGCCCTCTCCCCGGCACTCGAAAGCGGCAAGGACGCGTTGCTTTTCACAATTTCCTCGGGTATCAGCGGCAGCTACAATCAGGCGCTTGCCGCCAAGAAAACGCTGGAAGAGCGCTATCCCGCGCGCAAGGTATATGTACTCGACAGCGCAAACGCCTCGCTCGGCGAAGGTTTGCTCGTTCTGAAAGCGGCGGACCTGCGCGATATGGGCGAGAGCGCGGAAACGTGCAGCGAATGGGTCAAACACAACGCTTATAAAATGAACAGCTACTTTACGGTAGACGACCTCAAATATCTGCGCAAGGGCGGAAGAATTTCCCGTACGCTCGCGATTGCCGGAAGCATTCTGAACATCAAACCGATTCTGCGGGCGGACGGCGGCGCGAACGCGAAGATCTCCTTCTTCGGCAAAGCGCGCGGAAGAAAGAAATCCATATCGGCAATCATCGAAGCGTTCGATCAGTACGCAATCCGCCCCGAAGGACAGACTGTGGGCATTGCGCACGCCGACTGCGAGGAAGAAGCGCTCGAACTTGCAAAGACGTTAAAAGAACACGGCGCAGGCGACGTCATTGTGGAATATTACGACATCTGCTCGGGAACGCACGTCGGTCCGGGCACGATCGCTCTCTTCTTCCTGGGGAAAGACCGGAAAAACGATTCCGCCCAGACGGAACCCGCACCGCGCGGAAAAACGGTGACGCACCACGCGTAACCCCCTTCTTTCACATATCCCTATCTCCTAAATAGAGGAAGACCCGTTCGGCATTCCGCCGAACGGGTCTTTCGGTTATCTCTTCTTTCATTTCTTACTATGCGGGATCGGACTCCCGTTTTCCCTGCTCTTTATCCACTTTCTGCAAGATCGCCTTTGCCGAATAGCGGCTCGCCTCGCCCTCGTGCATCTTTTCAATGACCTTTTCCGTCTTTTTGTCGATGCGTTCGATCTGCTTTTCGGTGGATCGGTTCACCGATTCGATCCGTTTCTCCTTTTTCTGCGTCAGCTTTTCGGCGGTGGATTCGTTAAAACGCTCCGACTGATCGAGCCGTTCCGCCCGCTTCGCCGTATTTTCGTGAATCTTTTCGATTTTCTTTTCCGCTTTCGCGCGTTTCAGCTCCGCCTTTTCGGCAAAGAAGCCCGTAATCACCTCTTCCTCTTCACGCAAAATTTTCGCCATGCGCTCGCGGTTATTCCAGAGCATTTGGGCGATATCATCGGCAATCTCGTCGGCGCCGTTGCGCGACTTGTCAAAGAAGCGCAACTCCTCGCGGATCTTCTGCAAAATTTCGGGCTGCTGCACGAGCTTTTCCACCTGCTTGCGGATTCTGCGCGGGTTGACGAAATGGTAGCCGCAGAACATGTGCTCGGTAAACAACTTCTTGGTGGCGCGTTCGCTGGGCGTGGCGCAATAATCGATCAGAATGGGCGTACCCATCATGACGCTGTCGAGCACGGCGTTCGGTCCCGCCTTGGTAATGAACAGATCGCACGCACCGTAAAGCTGCGGCGCTTCTTTGATAAACCCGAAGGTCAACAGCGTGATATTCTTGTTGACTTTCGGTTTGATCTCATCGAACTGCTTTTTCAGCTTTTCGTTCTTGCCCGCAAGGACGCAGATCGTGATCTCCTCTTTCGTCTTTAACAGCTCCAGGCAAACTTTGCGAAGCTTTGCCTTGGCGTACACACCGTCGGCAATCACCACGGCGAACTTGTCCTGCGGAATGCCGAACTGCTCGCGGTAGGACTCCTTCGTGCCGTTGGAATCCACGACGTCGGCGCGGGTCGGATAGAACACCTCGCGCACATGACCGTTCGGGAATTTCAGATCGTATGCCTGCTTTGTGGCAAGCGGGTTGTTCGTGTAGATCACGTCCGCACGGTTATCCCACCAGCCGTGCACGTCGTTGTCGGGGCAATACGCCACGACGGTTACGTCGGGATTGAATTTGCGCCGGTATTCCACCGCGCAGAACAACAGAAAGAAATGCGTACAGATGATAATATCCGGCTTATACTTTTTGTACTCCTCCGTCATAGCCACCGTAGAGGCGTGAAACGTTGTGTTGTGAATGAGCTTCAGCGTATTCTGCGCGCCGAGAATGTGCATGGACGCGAACTGAATATCCCCGTAAGCGGGAATCTTCGAATACAACTGCGTGTTTTTGACGAGGAACTCTTCGAACTTGGGCAATACGGGATTATCGCTGTCCCGCAGAACGTAGCCTTCGATAATCTCCAGCTTATCGCCGTACTTTTTTTTCAGGGAATCCGAAATCGCCTGCGCGCTTACTATATGACCCATGCCCGCTTCCACGAAGGTGATAAGGATTCTCGGTTTACGATACGTCTCCATAAATCCTGCTCCGAAAAAATGTTACGGATTTGTTAATCCGAAATTATTTTACTATACGTGTTGCAAATTGTCAAGTCCGTAACGGGAATTCATAAAGGAAATTACGTCAAAAAAATTCATCGTAAAAAATCTTGTATTTTCCGCAAAGAACGCTTGACAAGTTTTGTCGTTTCGTTTATGATAGTACTATCCTTTACGGGGGCGTAGCTCAGTTGGTTAGAGCGCTTGCTTGACATGCAAGAGGTCACAGATTCGAGTTCTGTCGTCCCCACCATCAAGCCCTGTACGCTGTGCCGAGTGCCGACGTATGGAGGTTTGTTTTTTTATCGCGAATCTCTTCGCGCCTTTGCGGACGTGGCGAAATTGGCAGACGCGTTGGACTTAGAATCCAATGGGCAACCTTGC
Source organism: Bacillota bacterium (assembly GCA_021768985.1). Taxonomy (GTDB): domain Bacteria; phylum Bacillota; class Clostridia; order Christensenellales; family Borkfalkiaceae; genus Gallimonas. Next base: position 324 of record JAETTR010000065.1, on the reverse strand, counting down.
AAGTTCAAATCTTGTCGTCCGCACCAAGTCTTGATAGCTTGAACTTCTTTATTATAAAAAGACGTTCGGGCTATTTTGTTTAATGGAAGAATTTGAAAGCTTCCAAGCAACAAAAGACAGATAATCTTTTTGCATTATCTGTCTTTCCTTCTCGTAATGTGTTATTATGCTAATTGATATATTTTTTGCTCGTTCGTTTCATAGCGATTTAAAGACGGCGTAAGTACTTCTTCGCGGCATTGTTCCCAAACACGAAATGGATTCCACATACCGCTTTGTTTGGCGTATATCAAAATTCTGTCAAACATTTCATAACCGCCTGAA
>JAETTR010000064.1 GCA_021768985.1 Bacillota bacterium | reverse complement strand
GAAGCTCGAACGGGAAGAAATCTGTGAACGAGGAGGTTTTATGAATTTATCACCCAAACAAATCGTAAACGAACTGAATAAACACATCATCGGTCAGGAGGAGGCGAAGAAGGCGGTTGCCATCGCGCTTCGGAACCGCTACCGCCGCGCCCAGCTCTCTCCCGAATTGCGGGAAGAGATCACCCCCAAGAACATCATCATGAAGGGTCCTACGGGCGTAGGAAAGACGGAGATCGCCCGCAGGCTCGCCAAGCTCGTAAAGGCGCCCTTCGTAAAGGTGGAGGCGACCAAGTACACCGAAGTCGGCTACGTCGGAAAGGACGTGGAAGGCATGGTGCGCGATCTCGTCGAGTGCGCGTTCCGACTCGTGAAGGACGAAAAGACGGCGGAGGTTTCCGCCAAGGCGCAGGACGTCGCCGAAAAGAAGATGGTGAAAATTCTCGCCGAAGCCAAGAAGGCGGACAGGGGCGAGACGGCGCGCGAGGTGTTCGAACAGAATCTGCTCGAATCGTTGCGCAAGGGCGTGTTCGACGGACTCGTCATCGAAGCGGAGGTTGCGGACGAACCCAAGAACATGGAGCTCGTGCCGGGCGGCGCCGCCATCAATCTCGGTTCTATTTTCGGGGAAATTCTGCCCCAGAAGCGCAAAAAGCGCAAGCTTGCCGTGAAGGACGCGATGAAAATGTTTATCGCCGAGGAGGCGGACAAGCTGATCGATGACGACGCGGTAAAGGCGGAAGCGTTGCGCCGCGCGGAGAACGACGGCATCATCTTTATCGACGAAATCGACAAGATCGCGGGCAAAGGCAACACCTCGGGGGCGGACGTTTCCCGCGAGGGCGTGCAGCGGGATATCCTTCCCATCGTGGAAGGCAGCACGGTTATGACGAAGTACGGCGCGGTGAAAACGGACTATATGCTGTTTATCGCGGCGGGCGCGTTCCATGTCGCGAAAGTGGAGGACCTCATTCCCGAATTGCAGGGGCGCTTCCCCGTGTCCGTCGAGCTCGCTTCGCTGACCAAGCAGGATTTCGTGAACATTCTCACCAACACCGAGCATTCGCTCACCCAGCAGTACGCGGTGTTGCTCGCGGTCGATCACATCGACCTGCGCTTTACGCCCGACGCGATCGAAGCGATCGCGGAGATTTCCGAAGAAATCAATCTCACGAGCGAGGACATCGGCGCGCGCCGCTTGCATACGGTCATGGAATATCTGCTCGAGGATATCTCCTTCAACGCGGGCGGCGGGGATTATCCCGTCATTCCCGTGGAAGTCAACCGCGCTTACGTGGAAGAGCATCTGAGCAAGATCACCAAGGACAGAGATCTGAAGAAATACGTGTTGTAAAAGGTCGTTTTATATTTTCACAATAAAAAATCATTTTCGGAGGGAAACAAATGGCTCAGGAAGATTTGAAACAAATTACCGACCGTGCAAAGGCGGGGAATGCGGAAGCGCAGCTCGAACTCGGAATTTGTTATTACAACGGCACGGGCGTTACGCAGGATTTTGCGCTGGCGGCAAGCTGGATGGCGAAAGCCGCCAAACAGGGTAACGCGGACGCGCAAAAGAATCTCGGGCTGTGCTACGAATACGGCAAAGGCGTTCCGCAGGACTACGCCAAGGCGGTCGCCTGGTATACGAAGGCGGCGGATCAGGGGCACGCGGGTGCGCAGTCCAATCTCGGGTTCTGCTACTTCTACGGCAAGGGCGTCGCGCAGGACCAGAAGAAGGCGGCGGAGCTGTATGCAAAGGCGGCGGCGCAGGGGCATGCGGGCGCGCAGTCCAATCTCGGGTTCTGCTATTACAACGGGCAGGGCGTCGAAAAAGACTTCAAAAAGACCGCGGAGTTCTATTCGAAAGCGGCGGCGCAGGGTCACGCGGTGGCGCAGTTCAATCTCGGGTTGTGCTATTTTAACGGCGAGGGTGTTTCGCAGAATTACGCGCAGGCGGCGGAATGGTTCCGCAAGGCTTCCGATCAGGGGAGCGCGATCGCGCAGTATTTCCTCGGCTATTGCTACTACAACGGGCAGGGCGTCAAACAGGACTACAAGAAGGCCGCCGATCTCATGGCGCTCTCCGCGGGCGCGGGAAACGTTTCCGCGCAGTCCTTTCTCGGGTTCTGCTATTACAACGGACAGGGCGTGAAACAGGACGTCGGCAAGGCGAAGTTCTGGTTTAAAACGGCGGCGGACGCGGGCGACGAATCTGCAAAACAGATTCTCGAACAGCTGAACGGCTGATACGCGCAGGAGTTTTTATGATCAACATTCCCAAGGGGACGAAGGACGTACTGCCCTCCGAGGTGTATTTGTGGCACCACGTGGAGCGTACGGCGCGGAAAACGGCGGAGTCGTTCGCTTTCCGCGAGATCCGCACCCCCGTTTTTGAATACACCGAACTGTTTTCGCGCGGCGTGGGCGACACGACCGATATCGTGAATAAGGAAATGTACACCTTTCTCGACAAGGGCAATCGCTCGGTCACCCTCCGTCCGGAGGGCACCGCGGGCGTGGCGCGCGCCTTTGTCGGAAACGGGCTTGCCGGCGGGGCGATGCCCTTTAAGGCGTACTATCTGATTTCCGCCTTCCGCTACGAGCGGCCGCAGGCGGGCAGACTCCGCGAGTTTCACCAGTTCGGCGCCGAGCTCTACGGCGCGGCGGGCGCATACGCCGACGCGGAGATCATCTCCTTCGCGGATGCGTTTTTGAAGAATCTCGGATTGAAGGCGGTAAAGCTGCAAATCAATTCGATCGGTTGCAAGACCTGCCGCGCGGCGTATAACGAGGCGTTGAAGGAATATTTTTCGCCCAGACTGTCCGAGATGTGCGAGGACTGCAACGCGCGCTTTTCGAAGAACCCCATGCGTATGCTCGATTGCAAGAACGAGAATTGCAAAGCGCATACGGCGGGCGCGCCGCGCATGCTCGACTACTTGTGCGGGGACTGCAAGGCGCATTTCGGGGAAGTGAAAAATCTGCTCGACCGCGCGGGCGTCGCCTACACGGTGAATCCGTCGATCGTGCGCGGGCTCGACTATTACAGCCGCACGGTGTTCGAATTCGTATCGGACGCGGCGGGCGCGCAGGGCACCGTGCTCGGCGGCGGCAGATACGATTCCCTGCTCGAACAGATGGGGGAAAAGTCCGTTCCCGCGGTCGGCTTTGCGGCGGGCATGGAGCGGCTTTTAATGGTGATTGCGGCGGAGAACGCGCCCGTTCCCAAGGACGAATGCGTGGATTGTTATCTTGCGGGCATGGATTCCGCGGCGCGCACGCAGGCGTTTTTGTTGGCGGCGGAGCTTCGGAAGAAAGGGGTGTCCTGCGAGGTCGATTTGATGGACCGCTCTTTAAAGGCGCAGTTCAAATACGCCGACAAGATCGGCGCGCGATACGTCGCCGTCATCGGCGAGAAAGAGCTCGAAGAGGGCGCCGCCGAAGTAAAGGATATGCAAAGCTCGGTCTCTCAACGCGTAAAATTCTGCGATCTGGGAAAACTATTCGGGTAAATATATTTTAATAAAAGGAGAACATTATGTCGAAGAACGTAAAAGAAATCGGCGGCGAAGAGCTGCAAGCGCTGTTGAACGAAGGCAAGACGGTCGTCTGCGATTTTTGGGCGAGCTGGTGCGGACCCTGCCGCATGCTTGCGCCCGTCATGGACGAGGTGGCGGAGGAATTCGCGGGGAAAGCGGAGTTTGTGAAAGTGAACGTGGACGACAACCACGAAGCGGCGATGCAATACGGAGTTTCTTCCATTCCGCTCGTGCTCGTGTTGAAGGGGAATGAGGTGAAGGCGCAGAACCTCGGGTTCGTTCCCGCCGAAGTCATGCGCGAATTTTTGAAGGAAAACTTATAAGAGAACCGGTTGCGGGTCCGCGTCGTTTGCACGGACCCGTTTTTTTTTGCGAAAAAACGCCGTTCAGGAAAAAAATCAATCAATTTCCTTGCTATTTTTGCGGTGGAATGATATAATTTATATATGTTTTTCCGATTTTCGTACGAAATGCTCATATAAGGAGATTACTTATGATAGACCTTTCTTGTATTAAAAGCACGGATCCCGAAATTTACGAAGCTATGGCGCACGAGCTTGCCCGTCAGCGCGGCAACCTCGAACTGATTGCAAGCGAAAATATCGTTTCCCCTGCCGTCATGGCGGCAATGGGGAGTCACTTTACCAACAAATACGCGGAAGGATATCCCGCGAAGCGTTACTACGGCGGATGTGAATTCGTAGACGTCGCCGAGAATCTTGCGAGAGACCGCATGAAGGAGCTCTTCGGTTGCGAGTACTGCAACGTACAGCCCCACAGCGGCGCGCAGGCGAACTTTGCCGTATACTTTGCCATGCTCAAGCCCGGCGATACGATTATGGGCATGAACCTTTCGCACGGCGGGCATCTCACCCACGGTTCTCCCGTCAATATTTCGGGCATGTATTTCAACATCGTGCCCTACGGCGTTTCCAAGGAGACGGAGACGATCGATTACGACGAGATGGAGAAGATCGCGAAGGAGTGCAAACCTAAGCTGATCGTATCGGGCGCGAGCGCTTATCCCCGCATTATCGACTTCAAGCGGATCCGCGAGATCTGCGACAAGGTCGGCGCGCTCATGATGGTGGATATCGCCCACATTGCCGGTCTTGTGGCGGCGGGATTGCACCCGTCTCCCGTGCCTTACGCCGATTTCGTCACCACGACCACGCATAAGACCCTACGCGGACCGCGCGGCGGCGCCATTATGTGCAAAGAACAGTACGGCAAGGCGATCGACAAAGCGATCTTCCCCGGCACGCAGGGCGGACCGCTGATGCACGTGATCGCCGCGAAAGCGATCGCGTTTAAAGAAGCCCTGACCCCCGAATTCAAGCTGTACCAGAAGCAGATCGTGCTGAACGCTTCCGCAATGGCGGATCGGTTTATCGAAAACGGCGTGCGGCTCGTATCCGACGGTACCGACAACCACCTGATGCTTCTCGATTTGCGGAACGACAACATTACGGGCAAAGAGCTCGAAGCGTTGCTCGACCGTGCGCATATCACCGTAAATAAGAACACCGTTCCGTTCGAAACGACCTCGCCGTTCATTACGAGCGGGGTGCGGATCGGAACGCCCGCGATTACTTCGCGCGGAATGGGAACGGTCGAAGCGGTGCGAATCGCCGACCTCGTAACCGACGTGATCGTAAAGCGGGAGGAAGCGATTGCGGAGGTCGCCGCCGCGGTTGCGGAGCTGTGCGAACAGTTCCCCATTTACGAAGAGGACATTATGTAAAAATTAAGTTTTACCGCCGACGCGCTTTGCGCGCCGGCTTTTTTATTGCTTCAACATTTCGAAAATGATTGCGTTAGAAATGTAGATTTTTCGCTCATTAAGTTATGAATTAAAAAACAGAAAAGGGCTGTGGTTTTCGGGCGAATTTCCTAATATAATAGGGAAATATTTCCATTATACGCAAAGCGCGGGTTTTTCGCTGAAAAAGCGCGCCGTTTTTTTGCGGGAAAACAGAAAAAAAATTGCGGAAACCGTTTTAAATTTATTGCAATTCAGCGTCCGGTTATGGTAAAATAACTTTGTATATTGTGACAAAAAGCGACCGACGGCGGAGAGAGAACTATGATCAGGAACAAAGAAATGGTATTCAGAATGTCGCTGAAAGAGCGGATTCGTCTGATAACGAGCGCAAAATTCGGCGAAAGCTGTGCGGTGGAGAACTACGAGTTCCCCCGTATCCGTTTATCACAGAATCCCTTGGCGGAAGCCGAAGGGAAGTTTGCCACGCTCTTTCCCTCCGACAAAGCTCTCGCGAATACCTGGAATCTCCCGCTCGTCCGCAATCTCTACCGCCGGATCGGCAACGAAGCCAAGGCGGTCACGGACTACCGCATGTTTCAGCTTTGCAACAGCCGCGCCTTCGAAAACGTTTCGGAAGATTATTATTTTACGGGGAAATTTCTCTCGGAAAAGGCGAAGGGGCTGAACGCGAGCGGCGCGTTCGTGCACTTTACCGATTCCCCCGCGGCGGAAAACGAACTCGTTTTGCGCGAGTGCGCCAAGCTGATTACCGATGCGGTGATGACGGAGGCTTCGCCCGACGCGGTCTGTCTGTCGGACACGGAATCGTTCGACGGATTCCCGCCCCTTTATCATTACGAGGGGCTGCTGTTCGGCGTAGCGTTCCGCAAGGAGGAGGCGGCGCAGTATCTCTTCCGCGGTTGCACCCTCGTATTTTTGCATGAGGATTTTACCGAGGAGCTCGAAGATTATCTGACCGATCTCACCGAGGAATACAAAAAAGCGAAGCGCGCGTACGAGAACGGGGAGATTCCGCTCGTCGAATTCGACCGCCGCATGCGCGCGGGCGAAATTCTCGACGAGGAGCTGATCAACGCCGCGTGCGACCGCATGGTGAGTCTGCTCCTTTCCCTGCGCGACAAGAACGCCGCTTCGGTTGACGAAAAGAAAGCTTCGCTCGATCATACGCGCGAGCCGCTGTTCAACGAAGCCCTGCACGACAGGCTCGCTCTGCGCGCGGCGCAACAGTCCGTCGTGCTGTTGAAAAATCACGGCAGAGTGTTGCCCCTCGGCGGCAAAAAACGGGTAGCGGTGCTTGGCGAATACGCCTCCAATCCCGACTATCAGCGGGCGCAGTCCGCCGCGCAACCCACCTCGTTGCAGCTTCCGTTCGAGGCGATTAACGATTACGAGATCGACTGCGTCGGGTACGCGCACGGCTATCTGGCGGGGGAGAGCGGC
>JAETTR010000063.1 GCA_021768985.1 Bacillota bacterium | reverse complement strand
GAGATATCGTGGTTTTCCTCAAATCACGGAATTTTCTTTTTTCAGTTAAAAAGAAAATTCGTGAGCATAATTTAAAATCCGCCTTTCACGCCCAACGTCTGACCCGTGATATAGGACTGTTCCGCCAGAAAAAGCACGGCGCGGGCAACCTCTTCGGGCGAGCCGAATCTGCCGAGCGGAATTTCCCTGCACAGCTCCGCCCGCTCTCCGGCGGAAAATTTCGCGTTCATATCGGTATCGATCACGCCGGGCGACACGCAGTTTACGGTAATTTTACTCGGGGCAAGCTCCTTTGCAAGCGCTTTGGTAAAGGCGATCACCGCCCCTTTCGAAGCGGAATACACGCTCTCGCAGCTTCCGCCCTCCTCTCCCCATACGGAAGAAAGATTCACGATCGCCCCGCCGCCGCGCGCGAGCAGCTTCCGAACGCCGTATTTGCAGGCGAGAAAGGTTCCGCCGAAATTCACGTTCATCACCCGCTCGTAATCGGAAAACGGAATATCCTGCACCTGCCCGAAATGTGCGATCCCCGCATTATTCACGAGCACGTCGAGCGCGGGCGTCTCATCGAGCGCGCGCTTCGTCTCCTCTTCGTTCGCGCAGTCGGCGCGGACGAACCTGACTTCGGGGCATTCCGAGCGCGCCCGCGCCCCGCTCTCCTCGTTCACATAGGTCGCAGTCACCGCGTAGCCCGCCGCCGCAAACGCCTTGCAGACAGCAAGTCCGATTCCCCGCGCGCCGCCCGTCACGAAGGCGTACTTCATGCCTCCGCCCCCATGAGCGCGATAATTTCAAGCGCGACCTCGTCCACCGTCTTACCGTCGGTATCCACGATTTCATCGGCGACGTGCGCGTACACGGGCGTGCGCTCTTCCAGAAGCGCGCCGAGCGTCTCCGCCGTCTTATCCGTATTCTTTAACAGCGGGCGGTTGTCGTCGCCGTACACGCGGGAAAGCAGGGTATCGACCGTGGCGCGCATAAAAAAGATTTTACCGCCCTTCTTCAACAGCTCGCTGTTTTCGGGCTTTAACACGAGCCCGCCGCCCGTAGAGATGATCAGCCCGTCCTTCCCCGAAAGCTCGCGGACGATCTCCGTTTCGAGGGAGCGGAAATGCGCTTCCCCGTAAAACTCGAACAAGTCGGAAATCTTGCCGTAGCGGTCGGTAATCAGCAGATCGGTATCCGCCCACTGCCGATCCGTCAGTTCGGCAATGCGAATTCCCACGCTCGATTTTCCGACGCCCATCATGCCGCAAAGTACGATATTCATAACCAAAAGCTCTCCATTGCGAGTTTATAACTGTTCTTGCCGAAGCCGAGCACCTCTCCGCGGCACACCTCGGTGAGCACCGACTTTCTGCGGAACTCTTCGCGCGCGTGCACGTTGGACATATGCACCTCCACCACGGGCACCGCGACCGAAGCGATCGCGTCGCGGATCGCATAGGAGTAATGGGTGAACGCGCCCGCGTTGAGCACGATCCCGTCGTACTTGCCCTCCGCCTCATGGATCAGTGTGCAAATCTCCCCTTCGAGGTTGGTCTGTTTGCAGACCGCCGTATGTCCGTGCGCCGCCGCAAACGCTTCGAGCTCCCTGTTGATGCTCTCCAAGCTCTCGCTGCCGTACACGCCCTGCTCGCGCTTGCCCGTCAGGTTCAGATTCACGCCGTTTAAAATGAGTAATTTCATGCTCTTTCCTCCGAATAGCTCCGCCAGAATATTTTCGCCTCTTCCGCCTTCGGCTCCCGCCCGAGCAGAATGCAATCGCCGTAGTACGCCTGATAGAACAGCATCGCCTCGCCGTCCACCGTCTTTTTTCCGAGCGAGCGCGCGATGCGCAGAAACTCCGATTCCTTGGGCACGTAGATCAGATCGACCGCCGCCCCGCACAGCGCGAGGAGCTCCTCGCCGACGGGCTTGCTCTCCCCGCCCGCAAAGGTAACGGTCGGCGTCTTTCCCACCGTGTCGTGCATCCCGATGCCCGTGCAATTGATCACGAGATCGAACGGTTGGACGGGCACTTCGGCAAGCGGGGTGAATCCGCCGAACTCTTTATACACGGCGTTCAGCCGCGCGCCGTCCCGCTCGAACGCGTACACCTCCGCGCCCGCGTCGAGCAGTTTTTTGATACAGCTCCTGCCCGCGCCGCCCGCGCCGAGCACGAGCGCCGTCTTTCTTTTGACGGAGAGCCCCGCGTTTTCGAGCATCAGAAGAAAGCCGTAGCCGTCGGTATTGTAACCCGCCCGTTCGCCCGTAAGCACCACGTTGACCACGCCGAACGCGGGCGCGTCTCCGCGCAGTTCTCTTAAATAGGGTACGATATCCGCCTTAAACGGAATGGTCACGCAGAACGCGTCGTACGCTCCGAACAGCCCCTCCGCGCGGCTCTGAAATTCGGCGGGCGGAATGGACACCGCGTCGTAGGTGCAGGCAACGCCCATTCGGTTCAGAATAAAGGTATGCATGGAAGGGCTTTGCGATTGGGAAACGTCCTTTCCGATCACGGCGAGTTTCAACATAATTTCTCCTGTATTTCGGCGAGCGCACGCACGTATTCCTCGTAGGGAATATCGAGCAAAACGTACTCTCCCTTTTCCACGGGCGCGGTTACGGTTACCCTGCCGCCCGCGCCGTTCTTTTTGTCGAGCCTGGCAAACTCCGCCGCTTCCCGCGCGGGCGGGAGCGCGGGCGTTCTGCCGAGCGCCGAACGGGCAAGCGCTTTCAACGCTTCCAGATAAGCTTCGTCGCAGTCGGTATACCGCTTTGCAAGCTCGGCTTCGAACAGAATGCCGGTCAGCACGTACTCCCCGTGCGATAGCTTTCCGTCCAGCAATTCGAAGGCGTGCCCCGTCGTATGTCCGAGGTTCAGACATTTCCGCAAATCCTTTTCGTGCGGATCGGCTTTCACGACCTCCGATTTGATCGCGATATTCTCGGGAACGATCCCGGCGAGAAAATCCGGATCGAAGAGCTTTTCGCGGTTTGCGGACAGCTTGTCGAACAGCGCCGCGTCGAGCGCGGCGTGTTTTACGATTTCGCCGAGTCCGCACCGCACCTCCCGATCGGGTAAAGTTTTTAAAAACACGGGATCCACGAGCACTTTTGCGGGCTGTTTGAACGCGCCGATCAGGTTCTTCACCCCGCAGAAGTCCACGGCGGTTTTGCCGCCCACCGAAGAATCGACCTGCGCGAGCAAAGTCGTGGGAACCTGAACGCACTCGATTCCGCGCATGTACAGCGCGCTCGCAAGTCCGCCGATATCCCCGACGACCCCGCCGCCTATGCAGATCAGCCGCCCCGTCCGACGGACGCCCGCCCGCGCCATTTCGCCGAGCAACGCAAACAGCGTTTCGGGCGTCTTGTACGCCTCGCCCGCGCGCATGGCGTACACGGGCGCGTCAGGAAAGCGGGATCGGATCGTTTCTCCGTAAAGGCTTTGCACGTTCTCGTCGGTAAACACGAACGCGCCCTCCGCAGCGCGCGGGGGCAACGCATCGAACGCGCCCACCCCGCAGATAATTTCGCTCTTTTCCGAAAACCTGCCCGAGATCCTGAACGTGATCATGACAGCCTCCCGTAGCGCTCGACGACTTCCGCCATGTTATCGCCGCCGAGCCGTTCGGCAACGACCTTCGCAAGCTCCGCCGCCAACGCGCTTTCCAGAATGATTTCGCAGGCGGTCACCGCGCAGACGTCGCTCCGCTCGGTTGCGGCGCGCACGGGCATTTTGCAGACGAAATCCACCGTGTTCAGCCCCCGCATCAGCGTGGGAATGGGTTTCATGACGGCGCGCACGATCAGCTCTTCGCCGTTGCTCATGCCCCCTTCGATTCCGCCCGCGCGGTTGGTCCTGCGGTAAAAACCCCGCCCCTCTTCGTAAAAAATTTCGTCGTGCACTTCGCTCCCCGGCAAGTTCGCCGCGCGGAACCCGAGCCCGAACTCCACGCCCTTCACCGCCTGTACGCTCATAAGGGCGGCGGCAAGGCGCGCGTCCAGCTTCTCCGCATAGGTCATGCAGCTGCCGAATCCGCTCTTCAGCCCTTTCACGCGCAGTTCGAGCGCGCCGCCGCAGGTATCCCCGCGCACCGTACAACCGTCGATATACGCAATCGCCTCGCTCTCGCAATCCGCGTTCATCATGCCGAGCGCCGCGGAACGGTTCTTCACGATCTCCTCGAAGGTATACTCGCCCTCGTCCGTCACTTCCCCGCAGGCGCGCACGTAGCCCGTGATCTCTACGCCGAGCGCGCGCAGATACTGTCTTGCGACCGTGCCCGCGGCGACGCGGACGGCGGTCTCTCTTGCGGAAGCGCGTTCCAGAATATTGCGCGCGTCGCACCCGCCGAATTTCAACAACCCCGCAAGATCGGCGTGACCGGGGCGCACCTTGCTCACGGCGCGCGCGGAAACGTCGCATCCCTCGGGCGCCATGTACGCCCGCCAGTTCTCGTAATCGCGGTTGAACACGGCAAGCGTGACGGGACTGCCGAGCGTGACCGAATCGCGCACGCCCGTCAGAATTTCCGCGGTATCCTGCTCGATCTTCTGGCGCGCGCCCCTGCCGTAACCGCTCTGCCGCATCGCCAGCTTCTCCTGAATTTCCTTTAAATCGAGTTTCAATCCCGCGGGCAAGCCCTCGATCACCGCAATCAGCGCCTTGCCGTGCGATTCTCCCGCCGTCGTAATTTTCATAGTTCACTCCCGTTCCGTAGTTACTTCGTAGTTCCCGTTTAAAATGTGCACCGTCACGTTTCCGAGCTCGTCCGTACGGAAAATTTCCGCACCCGCGTCCGAAAGCCGCTTCACCGCGCCCGAAGCGGGATGCCCGTACGAATTCCCCCGCCCGCAACTGATCACGGCGGTTTTTGCGCCGAGCAATCCGAGCCAGTCCGAATCGGAAGAATACGCCGACCCGTGATGCGCAACCTTGACGATATCCGTTTCGTCGAGCCGTACCCGATATTCGCCCGCGTCGAATATGCCCTCCATAAGCGCGTATTCGCGCAAAAGTCTGCGCTCGCGCACGCCCGAGATATCCGCGCAGAACAGCACGTTCACGCCGAGATAGCTCAGATAGAGCACGGCGGAGGAATCGTTCTCGTCCGTCTCGCCCGCGGAATAGGGCGATATGCAGACGAGATAAGCGCCGCTCGGATGCGCGATCACCGAATAACGGGTCAGAATCTCCGTTTCGCAACCCGTCCGCGCAACCGCGCCCACAAACGCGCGGTATTCGGCGGTCGGCGATTCGACCGCGGGCAGATACGCCTTTTTCACGGGATAGAGCGACGTAAGCTTTATAAACCCGCCGTAATGATCGATATTGGCGTGCGTCGCCGCAAGGGAAATAGAATCAGGCTTCAAGCCCTTGGCGAAACGCAACAGCACGGTTTCCGCTTCGAATCCGCCGTCGCCCGCATCGATGAAGAGCACTTCGCCGTCCGGAAACTCCACCGCGGCGCAGTCGCCCTGCCCCACACTTAAAAAGTGAACGCGAAGCTCCCCTTCCGCCCGCGCGGGAATGTCCGCCGCGGGAAGCATCGATTGAAAAGGACACAAAAAATCGAACAGCGCGAGCGCGCCGATCAGGAGCGCGCAGACGCAGACGATCATTATTTTGCGGATCGCTTTTTTCCGCCCGTGCGGGCGCGGCGCAAACGGATTCACGATTTCCTCTTTAACAGTTCGCGGATCTCGGGCATCTTCGCCTTCGCTTCCTGATAGCCGATGTCGAACATGGCGTCCGCGGAGGCGCGGTCGAGATCGGTGGGTCGGAAATGATACAGGTTGGGACGGAGCATCACGTCCGCCGCGTCGTAGCCGCGCGTCTTGGCGTCCGGCATCGTTTTCACGGGCACGAACGCGTTGATCGCCGAACCAACCAGCCGTTCCAGCCTTCCCTTCTCTTCTTCGGGGCGAAGAAAGGCGGAAAGGTCGATTCCCACGACCGCCTCCGCGCCCATTTGTTTGCAGACGTCCGCGGGAATCGCGTTGGTAAACGCCCCGTCGTACAGCCTTCTCCCGCCGATTTCCACGCCTCGGAACAGGGGCGGCATGGCGGACGACGCCGTGAGCACGCGGGCGATCTTGCCTTCGTTCAGAAGAACGCCTTCGTTGGTCGAGCCGTCCGTCGCCCATGCGGCAAACGGCTTGGGTAGCGATGAAATCTCCCCTTCGAGATATTCCTCGATATACGCTTCCGCGAAATCCATATCCGAAAACGGACGGAGATTCCGCGCGAATTCCTTTTTATTCAGATGCTCCACCACGCTCGTCATATCCGACGAAGTGAAGCCCTTGGCGTACAATGCGCCCACGATCGAGCCGATCGAAGTTCCCGTTACGTAATCGAACCCGATCCCCTCTTCCTCGAACGCTTTCAGCGCGCCGAGGTGCGCCATGCCCTTCGCGCCGCCGCTCCCGAGCGCCAGCCCGAGCGAAACCGGTTTTTTTCGCGAGAATAACGATTTAAAACGGGCAAAGAAACCCATAATTCCTCCGAACGGATCGAACGACCCGATTTAATTTTACTCTAATTTCGTGAAAAAGTAAACCGTATTATCGGCATTTCCCTTAATTTGGAAAAAATTCGCTTGACGAAATTCGTGAAATATCGTATGATTACGTTAAACACTTCACTAATTTGCAGGAGGAACCCGACTTGACCGAACCGAAAAATTCTACGCTGAAACGCTTTTTCGAAAAAAAGAACAACCGCGTGATCGTATCCGTGGTTGCCGTATGCCTGCTCGCGCTGATCGCGGGCGTGGTAATGGATATCATATTGCACAATCAGGGC
>JAETTR010000062.1 GCA_021768985.1 Bacillota bacterium | reverse complement strand
ACTTCTCTCGGAATTATAGATGATTCATATAAAACTACGGGATTTACTTCCATGAACGGCAATATCGTATTCTACTACGGCAAGAGCGATGAGGAAGAAAAGAAATCGCTGAAGCTCTGGTGTTCGAACAATACGACCGTATTAAAGGATACCGAATGGTTCCGAAAGAACCGGATCTGGAGCGGGGTATAGCATGGCGGAAATTACGGCGATTACTCCGCAGAAAAAGGATAAAACGCGTTGCAACATTGAGATCGATGGCAGATTTTATTGCGGCATGAAGCTGGAAACGGTGATGAAGAACCGTCTGAAAGCGGGAATCTGCATTTCTCCCGACGAGCTTTCGCGCCTTCAACTCGAAAGCGAAAAGCAGACCGCGCTCGATAAAGCGTTAACGCATATCTCCGCCTCCATGAAAACGGAAAAAGAGATTCGGGATTATCTGAAAAAGAAAGGGTACTTACAGGACGTGTGCGATTACGTTGTGGAAAAAATGTCCGGCTACGGGTTTCTTGATGATGCGCTTTATGCAAAGCAGTACGCCGAAAGCGCGGGCAAAAAAAAGGGCGCGCGGCTGATCGCTCTGGAACTCAAACGGAAGGGAATCGATGACGGAACGATCGGGGAGACGGTTTCCTCGTTGCAGGGCGGTGAAGAAAGCGCAAAGCGCGCGCTCGAAAAATACTTGCGCGGAAAGGAGATCAACCGCGATACGTTGCGGAAGGCGTACGCGCACTTAATCGCGCGCGGATACGATTACGATACGGCGCGCAGTGCGCTCGGGTCGCTCGGTGAGGAAGATGAGGATTGAATTACTCGAAGAAGTCGGGTCTACGAATGATTATATCCGCCGTTATCTCGGCGGCGGAGAAAACGTAATCGTCTGCGCCAAACGGCAAACGGGCGGAAAGGGTACGAAAGGGCGCTCTTTTTTGTCCGATTCCGGCGGAGTCTATTTCTCGGCGCTTACGTTTTATCAGGAATTTCCCGCCGGAGAAGCTTTCCGGATTATGACGCACGCCGCGGTTTCCGTCTGCCGCACGGCGGAGCGGTTCAGCGTTTCTCCCGAAATCAAATGGCCGAACGACGTGTTCATGTCGGGCAGAAAGCTTGCGGGGATTTCGATCAAGAACGATATTGCGGACGGACAAGTCCGTTCGAGCCTCGTCGGGATCGGATTGAATGCGGAAAACGACGTGTCCGCGCTGAACGGGATCGCAATCAGCCTGACCGAGGCGGCGGGGCGCAGGGTGAGCGCGGACGAGGCGAAAAACGCGTTGATCGAGAATTACGGCAAAGAGGACGATTTCGAAGATTATCTTTCCCGCGTGCGGTTCCTCGGGAAAAACGTGCGCGTGTCGGAGGGGGAACGCAGTTACGTTGCCGTCGCGCGCAGAATTTTATCGGACGGAAGATTGGAAATAGAGGAGAACGGACTTGTCCGCGTCTTGTCGGCGGCGGAGATCAGTCTGCGGCTCGGAGGTTGATATGATATATTCTTATTCGAACATACAGTTTCGTGCGGCGGACGACAGAGCGATCGCGACGGGCACGTCTCCCTATACGCTGATGGAGCGCGCGGGGAAGGCACTTGCCGACGCGGTGCTCGTTGCCATGGAAAAGCAGAAGGCGCTCGACGTACTGTTCGTATGCGGGAGCGGAAATAACGGCGGCGACGGCTTTGTCGCGGCGCAGATTTTATACAACAAGGGCATATATGTGGAAGTGCTCTGCCTTGCTACCCGTCTGTCGCCCCTGTGCACGACGGCAATGGCGCGGTATCAGGGCGATCTCCTCGGCAGAATCCCGCGCAGAAGATATGGGTTTATCGTGGATTGTATCTTCGGTACGGGAATTTCCCGCGCGCCTGCGGGCGGCGAGAAGGAACTGATCGACTTTATCAACCGAAGCGGCGCGTATGTCGTTTCCTGCGATCTGCCGAGCGGGCTTTCGGACGGCGGTGTGGCGTACGATCCCTGCGTGCGCGCGAACGAAACGGTGACGATCGGGCTGATGAAAAACGCGTTGTTGCTCTCCGACGGCGCGGACGTTGCGGGCAAAGTGACCGTGGGGGATATCGGCATTCAGCCCACGAGCACGGGCGCGGAGGTTTGGGGAAAGAACGACGTCAAAAAGTTTTTCCCGAAAAAGAAATCGAACTCCCATAAGGGAACTTACGGGAGCAGTTGTATTTTCGCGGGAGAGGCGTTCAGCGGCGCGGCGTTTTTGGCGGCGGGCGCATGTCTGAAATCGGGCGCGGGTTATACCCGTCTGTACGTGTCGGAAGAGCTCTTTCCCTCGGCGGTGGGCAAGCTTCCGTCCTGTATTCTGCGCACCTATCATTCGCTCGACAATGAAATTCTCGACGCAGACAGCGTGGGGATCGGCATGGGCATGGGGGTAACCGATCGGCTGTACGCCATGCTCTCGCAGCTCTTGTTCGTCTATACGGGCACGCTCGTCATTGACGCCGACGCGCTCAACACTCTGGGCGCTTACGGCATGGATATCTTAAAGAACAAATCGTGCAACGTGGTCTTAACGCCGCATCCCAAAGAGTTTTCCCGGCTGTGCGGGAAGAGCGTGAGGAGCATTCTGCGCGATCCAATTCCCTCCGCGAAGGAGCTCGCGCAAGCGTACGGGGTGACGGTGCTGTTAAAAGGGAACCGTACCGTGATTACCGATGGCGATCGGGTTGCGATTAACGCGACGGGCTCGCCCGCGCTTGCAAAGGGCGGCAGCGGCGACGTTTTCTCCGGATTGCTGACGGGTACGGCGGCGCGGGGAATCCCGCCTTTCGAAGCGGCTTGCACCGCCGCGTACGTGTTCGGCAGGGCGGGGGAACTCGCCGCCGAAAAGATGGGCGAGTACGCGCCCGATCCTTCCGACGTCGTGGAATATATTCCGCACGCGCTCAAAGAGATCGAGGAGTGATTCAGGCGTATCCGAACGCGCGCACAAAGACCGCGCACCCCAACAGAATGCTTCCCGTTACAAGATAATAAGTCGGGAAAAACGTAAACAGACTCATAATCAAAAGCAACAGTCCGCTCACGAAAAAGGGGCGGGCGTTCTTTTTCGAAAAAGTACGCACAAGCTTCATGCGTGCGGTACGGCGCGGGATTTCTCCGCAGATCAGGTGTTCCGGCGTTGCGCCCGTGCGCTGAAAGAGCGCGTAAACGTCGGCGCCTTTTTCGTATTTTCTGCCGAAGGTATTGAGCAACGTTTCCGCTTCCGGCGTGAGCTCGTTACAGAGCAAGGTAAACGGCGACTCGCCGTATTCGCGCAAGAGCATGGCGACGGCGTCCGCGGAAACGGGTTGCATGGTAAACAGCGGAATGAGCGCGTCATCGTCTACGCGCAGGGCGTCGCCTTCCAGATGAACTTCTTTTCCGTCCGCCGTGTAAGCGGCAAGCAGAGCGGCGCGGACGCGTTCGCCTTTTTCCAACGCGAGATGAAGCATCAGCGCGTTCTTTTCTTCCCGTTCCTTCTTGCTTGTCAGGATACGGCGGCGTTTGGTATAGGCGATCAAAAACACGCCCGTGCCGATCGCAAGGGATATGAGCGTGGCGATCGTAAAGCATATCGCGCCGGGCAAGCGGTAGTATCGCATAATGCCGACCAAAAAGAACCAACTTGCAACCGAGTAAAAAAGCGCGTCCGAGATTAAGGGAAAATCGAATCGTTTCATAGGAGTAATTTTTGACGCTTTATGCACAAATTAAACTTGCAAAGCGAGGAAAATTATTGTATAATAGCGGTATGAAAATCGCACTCTTCGGCGGATCGTTCGATCCGGTTCACAGCGAACACGTCGCGCTTGCTTCCGCGGCGAAGGAAACGCTCGGACTCGATCGGTTAATCGTGATTCCTTCGGCGACCGCGCCGCATAAGCTCTCGGGCGCGGTTGCGTCCGCGCAGGACCGTCTGGAACTCTGCCGTATCGCCTTTCGCGATCTGAATGCGGAAATCAGTCCGTACGAAATCGAACGCAACGACACGAGTTACAGCTATCTGACCTGCGAACGGTTTCGCGCGCAGTATCCCGATGACGAACTCTATTTTCTCGTCGGTGCGGATATGCTCGAAAATTTTCCGACGTGGCGGTATCCCGAACGGATTTTAAATTGCGTAACGCTCGTTGCGGGCGGCAGAGGGGAAAACGGTGCGGAACGCGCCGCGGCGACGATTTTTCAAAAATACCGCAAAAGAGTCGTTCTGTTGCCCTTTACGGGGAAACCTGTTTCTTCTACGGAAATTCGCGTAAAACTCGCGTTCGGGAAAAAGCCTGCCGAGTTGGACGAAGCGGTTTATCGCGATCTGAAAGAGAAAGGGATTTATTCGCACCCCGCAATTCTGCCCGCGTTGGCGCTCGAAAAACCCGAACGGCGGGAGCACAGCTATCGCGTGGCGGTCATGGCGGCGGAGCACGCGTCCGCGGCGGGGGCGGATCGGGAAAAGGCGATTCTTGCCGCCGCGTTGCACGATTGCGGAAAATACGTGCCGCTTTCTTCACCCTTGTTGAAAGGGTTCCGCATTCCTGCCGAAGTTCCGCAAAACGTGCCTCCGTCCGTTCTGCATCAGTATACGGGCGCGTATCTTGCCGAGCATGAATTCGGAATTCGCGACATAGATATATTGAACGCAATCCGTTTTCATACGAGCGGAAGGGAAAATATGTCGCAGCTCGAAAAGCTGATTTTGATTGCCGACATGCTCGAATCCGGACGGGATTTCGAGGGGATCGGCGAGCTCCGCAGGGCGTTCGACTCGGATATTGACGAAGGCTTGCGGGCGTGCCTTGCCCGTCAGCTCCGTTATTTGCGGGATAAGAATTTTTCCGTGTATCCGCTTACGGAACGCGCGTACGAGTGGATCGCCCGGCAAAAATAAATATTATGTCAGACATAAACGAAACAACGGTAAGATTCAAGGAGAAAATATGGAATCGATAGAACTCGCAAAAGTTTGTTGCAAGGCGCTTTCGGAGAAGAAGGCGCAGGACATCGTTACGATCGACGTGGGCGATCAGACGGTCGTATGCAGTTATTTTGTCATTGCAAGCGGGCACAGCACCACGCAGGTGCGCGCGCTCGGCGACGCGGTGGAAGAAAAGCTGAAAAAGGATTTCGGGCTTTCTCCGCTCCGCACCGAGGGTTTCCGCGAAGGGCGTTGGGGGGTGCTCGATTACGGAGACGTCGTCGTGCATGTATTCAACGAAGAGTCGCGCCTGTTCTATTATCTCGAACGCCTTTGGGATTCGGGACGGAACGTAACGCGCTTTGAAGATTAAGGGTGTTACATGAAAAAGAGAATTCCGATTGTCATCGCCGTTCTGACGGCGTTGTTCTGCGCGCTTGCGTGCGCGGGCTGTAACATCAATTTGAAAAAGGCGCCTACCGCTACGACAATGCGAACGCCTATTCCGTCGGCAGCGCTTCTGTCTCCGCGGAGAGCGTCAGCCGCGTGCTGATCGATTGGGTCGGCGGCGCGGTTACCGTCGTCGCGGGGGATCGCGAAGAAATTTCGTTCGAGGAGACGACGGGCGAAACGGACGAAAAATATCGGTTGCATTACGCGGTGATTCGGGGCGAATTAAAGATCCGTTATCAGGCTTCGGGCGTTTCTACGAAGGAAAATTTTGTAAAGCCGCTCATCGTAACGCTGCCGCGGGAGAAGCTGTTTACAAGTCTGAAAATAGACAGCGTAAACGGAAACGTGTCGGTTTCGGGCTGTAAAACGGAGGAATTGGAAATCGATTCGGTGAACGCGGGCGTGACCGTGGGCGCGGGCGTCAGCCGTCGGATTGAAATCGATACGGTCAACGGAAACGTGAACCTGACCTTTGCCGATGGCGAGGGCTTCCGCGTGAAGTTCGACGCGGTAAACGGCAGTGTGTCCGATTCCTTCGGCGCGACGAGAGAGGGCGACGAATACGGATACGGTTCGCGAGAGATCTATGCGGAAGTGGATACCGTGAACGGCAATTTGAGTTTGAACAGAGCGTAAAAGAAAAATCCCCGTCGAGGGGATTTTTTCAATGGAATTTGATCCGTTTCGGTTCGGAATATTCGGCTTTGGTGCGTTTTTGCTTTTTTTCCACGATGTAATAGACGGGCTCGGGTTTCTTCTCGGGTTTGGGAGGGGGATCGGGCGGTAATTTTTTTCCGAGCGTTCGGTAGCCGATTTTTGCAAGTTTTACGCCGTGTACGATAAAAACGCACAACAAGAAGAAAAGCGCGGCGTAAAGTGCGCCTTCTCCCTGTACCGAAAGGAGGTTCATACTGAAAGTATAACGGAAAATACCCGTCATATAAAGGCGATTTTTGGAATATTTCCGCAAGTTTTCGGGAAAAATATTCCGCATGGAAAGAACGGTTTTATCCGCGCAGGAAGTCGTGGAATATGAAGAGTTCAAACGGAGCCGCCGTGAAGCGGAGATAGCCGTTACGTTAAAACGGCTGATTGTGGATTGCTCGCGCAGAGAGTCGGACAAGGCGCAGATCCGCCGTGCGTGCGAGAGCGCGAAAAAACTCGGGGCGAGCGCGGTGCTCGTTTCCCCCGTAAACGTATCGCTTGCCCGCCGTCTGTTGGAGGGAAGTCGGGTGGAAATCGTCTGCCTGACGGGCGGTACGGGCGAAAGTTTGCCGGTGATCAAAAAAACGGAAGCGAAAAAAGCCTGCGCGCAGGGCGCGCGCGAGGTGCGGTTGGTGCCCTGCTATTCCGCGCTCGTCGGCGGAAATCTTTCCTATCTCAAAAAGGAAATCAAAAAGGTTCGCCGCGCGGCGAAGCGGGGAACCGTCACGCTCTCGCTCGAGGATCACGCCCTCGGAGAGGAGGA
>JAETTR010000061.1 GCA_021768985.1 Bacillota bacterium | reverse complement strand
GAAAAAAATCTGGCGTTAATTAACGCCAGACCCAAAAAGGTTTTAGGTTTCAAAAAACCACAAGATTTATTTGAACAATTTTTATCTGAGTGTTGCACTTAGTTTGACAATTCACTTATTTATAATTTTCATTTATGCAACTGTTTTTGCATGCTTTTTAAAAATTTAAACTGATAAATTATTCCAATATTCATTTTCGGTTGCAAAAAACGATATTTTCGCGCCGATTGTGCGGGTAGCGGAAGAGCGTTTCCGATTCGAGATTTTCCCCGTGCAGATCAACCGCCGTGATTCCGCGGTTTTCGTAAGTCGTGTAATAGTACGTGCCTTTGTCGGCGTTACAGCAGGAGGTGTAAACGGTGATTTCGCAATCCGATTCGCCGACGAAACAGCACCCGCGGACCTGTTCGACCGAGCCGAGAATATGAAAAAACTGGCTGACGCTCTCCGCCTCGGAACTTCCCGACAGCGAATTCATTTTCGTAAAAACCGCCCGCACGAACCGAGATTGCGACGACAGATCGCCCGGCAAGCCCAGCGCGCCCATGCCCCGACTGTACGCTTCGAGCGGGAGCTTTTCCGAAAACAGGTTCTTCGGCTGGCGGGGCGACAGGTTCATAAAGTTATTCAAATGAAACATTTGCACGGGAAAGGGCGGATTGTTCGTCAGCACGCCCACGGGGTTGTCGTAAATTTTGAGCCCTTCCTTTACGGATTCCACCGTGACCGCGCCCTTTTTATCGGCGATGATCCAATGCAAGTGCGCGATGGGGAGCCGATCGTCGTACGGTTGGTCGGTGATATTGATTTCCCGCAACAGCTTTACCGCCTCGGCGACCGTCGCGCACGTTCCGAGCAGATAGGGGATCAGCTCGAACTGCGCCAGATTCAGTTTTTCGGGCGCGACGCCGTTGTAACATGCGTTTCCCGTAAAGTTCAGCCCCGCCATGCAGAGCCCTTTTTCGTTGACCGCGTCGTAATAAAGCGGGATCTCCCGCACGTACGCCGAGCCGATCATGGCATAATGCCGCGTCAGCGCTGCGCGGTTGCGCAAGGGGAACGGAAAATTGCGCGGAGCGATCGCCACTTCCTCCCCGTATGAAATATCGTAGTCGAACGTTCGCCCGAAATAGAAATCTTTCGTCAGATAAGTTGCCGCGGTGCACATAATCTTTTCCTCCGCTGCTATTATTGACGTCCGTTTCTTTTTCAAACGTTATCCGATCGCTCGTATCTTTTTCAGAATTTCCCCGTCCGCGGGGCAGAACTCGTAGTTCCGATCCCAAATCAACGCCGCAACCACTTCGACGCAGGTTGCGTTTTTCGTCGTGATATCGCTCATTTGCTTCCTTCTCTGATCGGGTGCCTTACAACCGTTTTTAATTTTTCAACGGCACACTTGCGCGGATCGCTCAGATAGATCTCGTGATGATAGCGCGCTTCGCCGATATCCAAAATATAGCCGTTCGCCCGCATAAACTCGTGCATCGATTCAACCGTCGCGGGCTCGTCGTCGTAAGAGCCGATATGCATACACTGCACGCAGAGTCCCTCGTCGTAGGTCAGAAATTCCGCCTTGGAAAAATCCGACTTTTTCTTTTCCGCCGCCTCCCGTACCGCCCAATCAAAATCGGCTTTCGTCACGAAATCGGGCAAGCGGAGCACGGAAATAAAACAAAACCCCTCTTTGTTTGCATAGTCGATCCCGCCGCCTCCGTCCTGCCACCAGAAGCCCTCGAGCGGCGGAACGACGTATTCGAAATATCCGTCGATCTTGTGCGGTCCTTTGTAGCTCATTTTAATCGTGAACGCAATCGCGTACAAAATCCCGATCGAGTTTTTATATTCGCCGTTTTCCTCGTTGGGATTGCCCTTGCCGCGCACCGCGATAAAGTTCGCTTTCGGCACGGTAACGATCGCCGGCTTGTTTTTCGGCAGATAAAATTCTTTGAATTCTTTCTTATAGTCGAACGCCATAGCTTCTCCTTTCCCACAGTATACCATAAAAGCAACCGCTTGTGCAAACGTGATCGTCGGGCGCGCGCAAAAAAATACGGATATTTTCACGATGTAAGTTGACTCGATTCCGCAAATCGGTTATAATGAACGTTATAGTGGAGGACGCCGTATTATGGATAACCTGACGATATTAAACTAAATGGGCAGTAAAAAAGGTCTGATCGGGTTTATCCATAGCACGCTCAAAGATTACGTAACCGAAAACGACACGATTCTGGATATCTTCGCGGGCACCTGCGCGGTCGGGTACAGCTACAAAAAAACGAACGCCGTCTACGCGAACGACATCGAAAAATACTCCGCTTATATCGCGAAGGCGTTGCTCGGTCAGCCGCTGGACAACGAAATCGTGCCCGCATTTCTGGAAACGGTACAAAGAAAATACGCCTCGGTTTCCCGCGGACGCGCCGCCGAGATCGACGCGGAGGAGCGTTATCTGAAAGCGGATAGCGCCGACGAACTGATCGGATTGTATTCCGGCTACAAAACCGTCTGGAACGATGAAAAAACGAAACCCGAACCGCTGTTTTTATCCTGCTACGCTTCCAACTATTTCGGGATCAGGCAAGCCGCCGAAATCGACGCGATTCGCGCGGCGATCGACGAGGTTCAAGACGAAAACGCCGTCTATATCCTCTTTTCCTGTCTGTTTTACGCCATGAAGGAATGCGTATTCGCAAAAGACGGGCACATGGCGCAGCCCCTCGAATTACAAGGGAACAGGTCGCGGCTGCTCGCGCAGAGAAAAAAATCGATCGTGGAATTTTTCCGTGCAAAGACGGACGATTTCCGACTTCCGAATTTTTGCGTATCGCGCCACGCTCCCTCCCGAAACAAAGTGTACAACCTCGATTTCGAACAGCTGTTGAATCTCGAAGAAATCAAAGAGAACGTGTCCGTAATCTACGCCGATCCCCCGTACACGGACATGCAGTATTCCAGATATTATCATCTGCTGAACACCGTCATTGAGAATCGGTTCTCCGAACCGACCGTCTTGAACGGTTCGTACACCAAGGGGCTGTACTTCAACAACCGCTACCAATCCAAATTAAGTCAGAAAAACACCTGTCTGGGGCAGATGGAAAAGCTGATCGCCTTTTCGAGCGAGTACGACAAGACGCTCGTCATCAGCTTCGGGTTTCCGCAGGACGCGCAGACCCAGAAAACCGACCGTTACGTGCTGGATATCTCCGAACTGATCGCCAAATGCAAGGAACACTTCGGCGACGACGGCGTGAACGTGCAAACGGTGCCCTACGAGCACTCGAACAACCGAAACTCGGCCAACAAAAAGGTGCTCGAATATCTGATCGTATGCAAAAAATCCCGCTTCGCGCCCGACAAGATTGAGCGCGTGAAGGAGCGGATCAAAAACGCCGCGCCGTCGAAAAACAACGCCCTTTATAACTCGCACATCTACTGGGCGCAAAAGCCGTTCAATATCTGCGATATTCTGATCGAAGAATTTTCAAAAGAGGGCGACACCGTATTCGATCCGTTTCTGGGTTCGGGCGTAACCCTGTTGGAGGCGGTAAAGAACCAATACCGCCGCAAAGCGATCGGTTGCGAAATCAATCAGGCGCCCGTAACGATCGTAAAGACCCTGTTGCGGGATTACGACCTTGCGGACTATTCCGCGGACGCTTCCGTCCTCGTCGGCGAATTGCGGGCGCTGGACGAATATTATCAGACGACCTGTCCGAAATGCGGCGGAACGGGGATCATTCACTCCGTAACCTTCGACCGTCCCGAGAGAACGGCGAAAGCGATCCTCAAAAAAATATCGTACGAATGCCCCGTCTGCAAAAAGGCGGAGAAATCGCCCGACGAACGGGATATCGCCGCTTTCGAACGCAAGCACGAAACAAGCCGCATCGCCAACCAACGGCTGCACGAAAACACGAAGCTCGCCGTGTACCGCGACGAACGGATCGCCGATATCTTCACGCCCCGAAATTTCAAGGTGCTGGACGAAATTCTGCGGTTATTGGAGCGTCACGAAACATATCAAGACGTATATAAGTATATCCTGATGTCGGTTCTGCACCTTTGCAAGATCACGGACACCCATTCCAACAGCCAGTGGCCTCTGTGGACGCCCAAAACGGGTTGCGTGGAAAAGAACGCAGTGCATCTGCTGTGCAACCGCATAGAAAAGTTCAAATCGACGATCAAATATATCAAGGAAAACTATTCCGCGGAAAAGGACTACCTGCTGTTGCAAAAGGGAAGCCAGTACATTACCGACGAGGATATTCCGAACGACAGCGTGCATCTGATCGTCACCGATCCCCCCTATCTGGGACAGGTCGCGTACTCGGAGTACATGCAGCTGTATCGCCCCTTTCTGGGCTACGAGTTCAATCTGGACGACGAAATCATCGTCACTTCTTCCCCCGAGAGAAAAAAGACTTTGGACGAATACTTCGACTCCCTCGACGCCGTATTCGGAATCTGCGACCCCAAGATGAAAGAGGGCGGTTATTTCTGCATGTATTTCCACGATTGCAGTCTCAACGTCTGGAACAGGCTGATCGGGATCATGTCGAATAACCATTTCAAGTACCTGACCCAGACCCACGTCGGCAAGACGAACACGCTAAAAAATATCATCAGCCCCAAAAAATCGCTCAGCGGCGACGCGATTCTGATCTTTGTCAAGGATTCGTCCTTCAACGGCATGGCGCAGACGAACGACAATCCCGACGAGATCGAGGCGAACGTCCTTCGGTACATCGAGCAGACCGTCCGGCAAAAGGGTCCGCAGACCACGCCCGAGCTGTACGACGACGGATTGATCGAATATCTCATTTACAACGGCTGGCTGGAACAGCTTTCCGGGAAATACAAGACCCTTGTGGAGCTCTTCGAAAAACACCTGATCTGGAACAGTCGGACAAGCAAATGGTCGTTAGAATAAGAAAAGTCCGTTTCGGAAAAATCCGAAACGGACTTCTTTTATTTCGTTTCGCACCCGTGCATATAATACGTGCCGGGGAAGTAGACGGCGAGCTCGTCGAGCAGCTCTTTCCCGTTGATCAGCCGCACGCCCGTGCCCTGCGACTCCCTCTTTGCGTCGGCGGTGTAATCGGAGGTCGTCACGCAGACGGCGTTGGGAACCTTCAGCTGAACCATCATGCTGTGCAACCGCTGAACGGGAATTCCCCCCACGTTCGCAAGCCAGCGCTTGCATTGGAACAGGAACGTTTCCTCGACCCCGTCCACCATCTTTTTCGCAACGATATCGACCCCGCGGTCGCCGCTCTTTCCGATTACCCATACGTCGTAATACCCCTTTTTCTGAAGCAACCGTTTGATCAGATCTTCAAACTCTTTTCCGTTCAGGGTGGATAATTCGATCATTTCACGCTCGTCGGTCGGGTTTTTGTAGGTCCTGAAATAGTATTTTTCGCTGTCGTTCATTTCGCAATACTGCGCCAACAGCGAAATGATCTGCGCCTCGTTATCCTTCGATTCGACGAGTTGCGTCAGCGTGGCGCTGTTGCCGTTGAATAAGCGGAAGATCAGCTCGGAATACAAGTCCTCCAACGTAAACCCGTATATGCGGGAGAATCCGCGGATGACGACGGGAATCATGTCGTACAGCTTTGTGAACAACGACGCGTTGTCCTCGACGTCGAGATAGAGCTTGCCCGGGTTCATGCAGACGAGCGAATTCGCCATGACGAGGAAATTGTTTCTGACCGTCCGTTCGATATTCGAGACGACCGAAGCATCGCTTTCGATCCGAAAATTTCTCTTCAGATATTTCTCAATCAGGGCGACGCTCTCGGTCAGAGAAAGATAGCCGGTCTCCGATTTCTTGATCTCGTCGTACAAAAATTTCGTCGCGTAAAAGCCGACGTCCGTGTCGCCCTCGTACCAATACGCGTGAGACGGATCGAGCTTCTGAAAGAACACGATAATCTCGTTTGCCAACGTGTTTTTTCTGGCGGCTTGCTTTCTCAGCGTGGGATCCTTTTTATCGATGCAGTATTTTTCGACGATCTCGAAGCCGTTCTTCCTCGCGAATTTCACGTACTCCGCGAACACGGAAATGTACTTCTTTGCGCCCAGCTTGATATGCATCACGACCAGACCGTTCGGTTTCAGCGCCCGACAGAACGCGCCGAACATTTTATCGAGGTCGCGGCCGTACTGAATCAGACCGGATTTTTCGAACCGCGACGGCGCGTTCGTGACGACGATCTCCTTCTCCAGCATATCTTCGCGCAACGCAAACGCGCCCGTATAAAAGAATCGATTCATCCAATCCCTGTAAAGCTGCGAACGCTCCAGATACGCCACCTGATCGGTATAGGGCGGGTCGGTGTAAACAAGGTCCGCCGCCCCCGTAAATTGTTTCAGAAACTCGGAATAGTCGGCGTTGACAAGATACATCCTGCCCGCCGCGTCCGTCACGTCGGCGCACTGCGCGGCCGCGTACGCGTCTTTGAATTTCAAAAACGCATCCACCTTGCTCTCGAATATTTCCCATACGTTCTTTTCCTGCGCCTGCTTCCGCATCACCTGATAAATGTATTCCGATCCCGAACCGTATTGCCCGATCCGCGCGAGGGTGAGCGACGCGACCAGACAATGCTCCAGAACGTCCCGCTCGATCGAAGAGGGCAACTTTAAAATCGCCCTTTGCAGCAACAGCAGCGCGTACTTCGCCCGATGCGTAAAATTTCTGTCGTAGCGGTCCGCGCCCGTGGAAGCCGTGATATTGATGCGGCTGTTTCTCATCAGCCTGTGCGCGGGAAATTCGGAAACGTCCAGATTTTTGCACGCGTTGATCCGCTCCTCGTCCGTTTTTTGGAAAGCCTTCCGTTTCTTGTTGCACACG